>NZ_JBTYMC010000010.1:0-52861 GCF_054880855.1 Streptomyces sp. S6
CGCTGGAGGCCGGGGACATCGAGGCGGCGCGGGCGCGGCTGCCGCACCTGTGCGGGCGGGATCCGCAGGCGCTGGACGCGGACGGGATCGCGCGGGCCGTTGTGGAATCGGTTGCGGAGAACACGTCCGACGCGGTCGTCGGCGCGCTCGTGTGGGGCGCTGCGGCCGGGGTGCCGGGGCTGCTCGGGTTCCGGGCCGTCAACACGCTGGACGCGATGGTCGGGCACAAGTCGCCCCGCCTCAGGCGGTTCGGCTGGGCGTCCGCGCGCCTCGACGACGTCGCCGGGTGGCCGGGGGCGCGGCTGACGGGCGTGCTGGCCTGCGCCGCCGGGGACGATCCCCGGGGTGCCGTACGGGCTTGGCGGGCGGACGCCGGGAAGCATCCGAGCCCCAACGCCGGGCCCGTGGAGGCGTCGTTCGCCGGGGCGCTCGGGGTGCGGATGGGCGGGACGTTGTCGTACGCGGGGCGGGTGGAGCACCGGCCTGTGCTGAACGGGGGCGGGCGAGGGGTTGTCGTGGGGGACATCGAGCGGGCGGTGCGGTTGTCGCGGCGGGTGAGCTGGCTGGCGCTGGGGGCGACGGTCGCCGGGCGCGTGTTGTGCAAACGGTTGCTGAAATGGGGGGCCGGGGTATGAGTGGCGGGCTGTTGGTCGCCGGGACCACCTCCGACGCCGGGAAGAGTGTCGTCACGGCGGGGATCTGCCGGTGGCTGGTGCGGCAGGGTGTGAAGGTGGCGCCGTTCAAGGCGCAGAACATGTCGCTGAACTCGTTCGTGACCCGGGAGGGCGCCGAGATCGGGCGGGCGCAGGCCATGCAGGCGCAGGCGTGCCGGATCGAGCCGACGGCGCTGATGAACCCCGTGCTGCTGAAGCCGGGCGGGGACCGGTCCAGCCAGGTCGTCCTGATGGGCAGGCCGGTCGGTGAGATGGACGCCCGCCGGTACCACGGGGGGCGGCAGGAGCAACTCCTCGGAACCGTTCTCGACTGTCTTTCCGAACTCCGGTCCACGCACGACGCGGTGATCTGCGAGGGCGCCGGCTCACCCGCCGAGATCAACCTGCGGCGCACCGACATCGTCAACATGGGCATCGCGCGCAACGCGGGGCTGCCGGTGCTGGTGGTCGGGGACATCGACCGGGGTGGCGTCTTCGCCTCGTTCTTCGGGACGGTCGCGCTCCTCTCCCCCGAGGACCAGGCGCTGGTCGCCGGGTTCCTCGTGAACAAGTTCCGGGGCGATGTGTCGCTGCTGGAACCGGGGCTGGAGATGCTGCGCGGTCTGACCGGGCGGCCGACGTACGGGGTGCTGCCGTTCCAGCACGGCCTCGGGATCGACGAGGAGGACGGTATGGCGGTGTCCCTGCGGGGCGCCGTCCGGGAGTCGTCGCTCACCCCGCCGGTCGGGGACGACGTGCTGCGCGTCGCCGTCTGCGCGGTGCCGTTGATGTCCAACTTCACGGACGTCGACGCCCTCGCCGCCGAACCCGGCGTCGTGGTGCGGTTCGTGGACCGGCCCGAGGAACTCGCCGACGCGGATCTGGTCGTCGTCCCCGGAACTCGCGGCACGGTGAAGGCACTTGAGTGGCTCCGGGAGCGGGGCCTGGCCGACGAGTTGGGGCGCCGAGCTGCGGCCGGGCGGCCGACTCTCGGGATCTGCGGCGGTTTTCAGCTGCTCGGCGAGCGGATCGAGGACGACGTCGAGTCGCGCGCCGGAGTCGTCGACGGGCTCGGGCTGCTGCCCGTGCGGGTGCGGTTCGCCCGCGAGAAGACCTTGACCCGGCCGGTGGGCGAGGCCCTCGGGGAACGGGTCGAGGGGTACGAGATCCACCACGGGGTCGCCTCTGTCGACGGGGGGGAACCCTTCTTGGACGGCTGCCGGGACGGCGCCGTCTGGGGTACGCACTGGCACGGTTCGCTGGAGTCGGACGGCTTCCGGCGGGCCTTTCTGCGGGAGGTGGCGGCCACCGCGGGCCGCCGTTTCGTGCCCGCCGAGGACACCTCTTTCGCCGAGCTGCGCGAGCGACAGCTCGATCTGCTCGGCGACTTGATCGAACAGCACGCGGACACCGGCGCTCTTCTGAGGCTCATCGAGTCGGGAGCGCCACAAGGACTGCCTTTCATCCCCCCGGGAGCGCCCGCATGAGCACAGTGTTGTTGTTGTCGACCGCCGATACGGACCTGCTGGCGGCCCGCGCCTCCGGCGCCCCGTACCGGATCGGGAACCCGACACGGGTGGACGTCGCCGGGGAGCTTCCGGCCCTGATCGAGGGCGCCGACATCGCTGTCGTCCGCCTCCTCGGCGGCAAGCGGGCCTGGGAGGACGGGCTCGCGGCGCTCAAGTCGGCCGGTATCCCTACCGTGTTGCTGGGCGGCGAGGCCGTGCCGGACGCGGAGCTGATGGCCGAGTCGTCGGTGCCGGCCGGGGTCGTGGCGGAGGCGCTGCGCTACCTCGTCGAGGGCGGTCCGGCGAACCTGGTGGAGATGGCCCGATTCCTGTCCGACACCGTGCTGTTGACCGGTGAGGGCTTCGACGAGCCGCTGAAGATGCCGGAGTTCGGGGTCCACGGCTCGTACGAGGTGCGGGACGGCCGCCCGACGGTCGGCGTCCTCTTCTACCGGGCCCACGAGTTGAGCGGCAACACCTCCTTCGTCGACACCCTGTGCGACGCGATCGAGGCACGCGGGGCCAACGCCCTTCCCGTGTACTGCGGTTCGCTGCGCGGCGCGGACGCCGGGCTGTACGAGATCCTCGGCGACGCGGACGCGCTGGTCGCGACCGTCCTCGCGGCGGGCGGCACGCACGCCTCGGAGGCGTCGGCGGGCGGTGACGAGGAGGCGTGGGACATCGGCGCGCTCGCCGATCTCAACATCCCGGTGCTGCAAGGGCTCTGCCTCACGTCGTCGCGGGAGACGTGGGACGCCAGTGACGCCGCGCTCTCTCCGATGGACGCGGCGATGCAGGTCGCGATCCCCGAGTTCGACGGGCGCATCATCACCGTCCCGTTCTCCTTCAAGGAGCAGGGTCCGGACGACGTCCCGGTGTACGTCGCCGACCCCGAGCGGGCCGGGCGGGTCGCCGGAATCGCCGTCAGGCACGCGCGGTTGAGGCACAAGCCGAACGCGGAGAAGAAGGTCGCGCTGGTCTTCACGGCATACCCGACGAAGCACTCCCGGGTGGGCAACGCGGTCGGTCTGGACACGCCCGCTTCGGCGGTGCGGGTGCTGGACGCGCTGCGGGACGCCGGGTACGGGGTGAGCGGATACCCGTCCGAGGGCGACGAGTTGATCCACCGGCTCATCGAGGCCGGCGGGCACGACGTGGAGTGGCTGACCGAGGAGCAGTTGGCGTCGGCGCCCGCGCGGGTGCCGCTGGCCGACTACCAGGCGTGGTTCGACAAGCTGGACCCGGAGCTGCGGGACGCGATGACCGAGGCGTGGGGCGAGCCGCCGGGGTCGCTGTACGTCGACGGGGACGACATCGTCCTGGCCTCCTTGCAGTTCGGGAACGTCGTCGTGATGATCCAGCCGCCGCGCGGGTTCGGGGAGAACCCGATCGCGATCTACCACGACCCGGACATGCCGCCGTCGCACCACTACATGGCCGCGTACCGCTGGCTGGACAACTCTTTCGGTGCCGACGCGATCGTCCACATGGGCAAGCACGGCACGATGGAGTGGCTGCCGGGCAAGGGCCTCGGTCTCAGCGGGGGTTGTGCGCCGGACGCCGTGCTCGGTGAGCTGCCGCTGATCTACCCGTTCATCGTGAACGACCCCGGCGAGGGGACGCAGGCGAAGCGGCGTGGGCACGCGACCGTCGTCGACCACCTGGTGCCGCCGATGGCCCGCGCGGACACGTACGGGGATCTGGCGAAGCTGGAGCAACTCCTCGACGAATACGCCCTCGTGAGCGATCTGGACCCGGTGAAGGCGCCTGCCGTGCGGGCGCAGATCTGGACGCTGGTGAAGGCCGCCGAGCTGCATCACGACCTGCATGTCGACGAGCAGCCGGACGACGGTGACTTCGACGAGTTCGTCATGCACATCGACGGCTACCTCTGTGAGATCAAGGACGTGCAGATCCGGGACGGGCTGCACATCCTCGGCGGCGGGCCGGTCGACGAGGCCCGGGTGAACCTGGTCCTCGCGGTGCTGCGGGCCTCCCAGGTGTGGGGCGGGAAGGCGAACGCGCTGCCGGGTCTGCGGTCCGCCTTCGCGGCCCATTTCGGGCTGGTGGAGAAGGAGTTGCTCGCCGAGCCGGGGGCCTCGCTGAAGGTGCCGGTGGAGCTGAGCGCGCTGGTGGAGGGGCCCGCGCGGACCGCCGCCGACGCGATCGACCTGCTGGAGCAGTTGTGCCGGCGGGTCGCCGTCGGGATGGAGGAGCGGGGCTGGTCGGTGGACGGCGTGCCCGCGCTGGTGCGTGAGGTGCTCGGTACCGAACTGCCGGACGCCGTGGCCGTGTTGACGTTCGCCTGTGAGGAGGTCGTGCCCCGGCTGGCCCGTACGACGGACGAGATCGGGCACATCCTGCGTGCGCTGGACGGGGGTTACGTGCCCGCCGGTCCCTCCGGGTCGCCGACGCGCGGTCTCGTCAACGTCCTGCCGACCGGCCGGAACTTCTACTCCGTCGACCCCAAGGCCATTCCCTCCCGGCTGAGTTGGGAGGTCGGGCAGGCGCTCGCCGACTCGCTCGTGCAGCGGTATCTCGCGGACACCGGGGAGTATCCGCAGTCCGTCGGCCTCACCGTCTGGGGCACCTCCGCGATGCGGACCCAGGGTGACGACATCGCCGAGATCCTCGCGCTGCTGGGCTGCCGGCCGGTCTGGGACGACGCGTCCCGCCGCGTCACCGGGTTCGAGGTCGTCCCCCTGGAGGAGCTGGCCCGTCCCCGCATCGACGTGACCGTCCGTATCTCCGGCTTCTTCCGGGACGCGTTCCCGCACGTCGTGGGGTTGATCGACGACGCAGTCCGCGCGGTGGCCGAGCTGGACGAGCCCTCTTCTGGCAACTTCGTGCGCGCACACGCGGATGAGGACACGGCCGAGCACGGCGACCGACGCCGGGCCACCGCCCGCATCTTCGGCTCCAAGCCGGGTGCCTACGGCGCCGGGTTGCTGCCGCTGATCGACGCGCGCAACTGGCGCTCCGACGCGGATCTCGCCGAGGTGTACGCGGTGTGGGGTGGTTACGCGTACGGGCGGGGGCTGGACGGGCGGGCGGCTCGGGGGGACATGGAGACGGCGTTCAAGCGGATCGCTGTCGCGGCGAAAAACGTGGACACGAGGGAGCATGACCTCGTCGACGCGGACGACTATTTCCAGTACCACGGCGGCATGGTCGCCATGGTCCGCCACCTCACCGGCGCCAACCCCGAGGCGTACGTGGGGGATTCGGCCACGCCGGACCAGGTGAAGACGCGGACGCTCGGCGAGGAAACGCATCGCGTGTTCCGGGCTCGGGTGGTCAACCCGCGCTGGATGGCGGCCATGCGGCGGCACGGGTACAAGGGCGCTTTCGAGATGGCCGCGACCGTGGACTACCTGTTCGGGTACGACGCTACGGCGGGGGTGGTCGACGACTGGATGTACGAGAAGCTGTCGGCCGAGTACGTCTTCGACCCGGAGAACCGGGATTTCATGAAGAAGTCCAACCCGTGGGCGCTGCGCGGGATCACCGAGCGGCTTCTTGAGGCCGCCGACCGTGGGCTGTGGGCGGAGCCCGACGCGGACACGCTGGAGCGGCTGCGTGCCACCTATCTGGAGCTTGAGGGCGACTTGGAGGGCGACCAGTGAGTACTCCGTTTCCGTTCACGGCCGTTGTCGGGCAGGACGATCTGCGGCTCGCGTTGCTGCTGAACGCCGTGTCGCCCGCTGTCGGCGGGGTGTTGGTGCGTGGCGAGAAAGGCACCGCGAAGAGCACCGCCGTGCGCGCGCTTTCGGCGTTGTTGCCGGAGGTGCCGGTGGTCGCGGGGTGCCGGTTCTCCTGTGATCCCGCCTCGCCCGATCCTGCTTGCCCTGATGGGCCGCATGAGGTCGGCGGCGAGACTCAACGGGCCGCTCGGATGGTCGAGTTGCCTGTCGGGGCGTCCGAGGACCGACTTGTCGGTGCGCTCGACATCGAGCGGGCGCTCGCTGAAGGCGTGAAGGCGTTCGAGCCTGGGCTGCTGGCCGATGCGCATCGCGGGATTCTGTACGTCGACGAGGTCAACCTGCTGCACGACCACCTCGTCGACCTGCTGCTCGACGCCGCCGCGATGGGGGCGTCGTACGTCGAGCGTGAGGGTGTGTCCGTGCGGCACGCCGCTCGGTTCTTGCTCGTCGGGACCATGAACCCTGAAGAAGGCGAGTTGAGGCCGCAGTTGCTCGACCGGTTCGGGCTGACTGTCGAGGTGGCCGCCTCTCGGGAGCCGGATCAGCGGGTGGAGGTCGTGCGGCGGAGGCTGGCGTACGACGACAATCCGGCCGCCTTTGTGGAGACTTGGGCGTCCGAGGAGGCCTCCGTACGGCAACGGATCGTCGCAGCGCGGGCGTTGTTGTCGTCGGTGCGGCTCGGGGACGGGGCGTTGCGGCAGATCGCGGCGACTTGTGCGGCGTTCGAGGTGGACGGGATGCGGGCCGACATCGTGATGGCGCGTACCGCTACCGCGTTGGCCGCCTGGGCTGGACGGACCGAGGTGTTGGCCGAGGATGTGCGGCAGGCGGCACTGCTGGCGTTGCCTCATCGTCGTCGGCGTAATCCGTTCGACGCGCCGGGACTTGATGAAAGCAAGCTCGACGAGACGCTGGAGGAATTCTCCGGGGAGTCCCCGGAGGACGATCCGGATCCGGACGGGCCCGGTGGGGGTGGTGGGCAGCCGGCGCCCGAGGGTGGGCAGGGGGACGGTGGTGGTGCTGCCGCTCAGCCTGAGGCCGGGGAAGGCGGGGAGCCTGCCGGGGGTGGCGGGGAGCAGTCGGCCGTGCGGGCTGCCGAGCCGTTTCGGGCCAAGGTGTTGAGTGTGCCGGGAGTCGGGCAGGGGGCTGCCGGGCGGCGGTCTCGGGCGCGGACCGAGCAGGGGCGGACCACGGGGGCCCGGCGGCCTCAAGGGGCGCTGACCAAGCTGCACTTGGCGGCTACTGTGCAGGCCGCCGCGCCGCATCAGCTGGCGCGGGGGCGAGTTGGGCGTGGGCTCGTGGTGCGGCGGGACGATCTTCGGCAGGCCCTGCAAGAGGGCCGCGAGTCCAACTTGGTGTTGTTCGTCGTCGACGCCTCCGGGTCGATGGCCGCTCGGCAGCGGATGAGTGCGGTGAAGGGGGCGGTGTTGTCGTTGCTGCTGGACGCGTATCAGCGGCGGGACAAGGTCGGGATGGTGACGTTCCGGGGGGCCTCCGGGGAGGTCGTGCTGCCTCCGACGTCGTCCGTGGATGCCGCCGCCGCCCGGCTGGAGTCGCTGCCGACCGGGGGGCGTACGCCGCTGGCCGCCGGGCTGCTCAGGGCGCATGACGTGCTGCGGGTGGAGCGGTTGCGGGATGCGGCCCGGCGGGCGCTGGTCGTCGTCGTGACGGACGGGCGGGCGACCGGGGGGCCGGAGCCGGTGGCTCTCGCCGGGCGGGCGGCTCGGCTGTTCGCCGCCGACGGGGTTGCCTCCGTGGTCGTCGACTGTGAGTCGGGGCCGGTGCGGCTGGGGCTGGCGGGGCAGCTCGCGGGTGAACTGGGGGGTACCGCCGTGACGTTGGACGAGTTGCGGGCGGATTCGATCGCCGGGTTGGTCAAGGACGTTCAGGGTCAGAGGAGGGCCGCGTAATGCCTCAGGGGCAGCCGAGTGTGGTGCCGGACGACGGGTTGACGACGCGTCAGCGGCGTAATCGGCCACTGGTCGTCGTCCATACGGGAGTCGGGAAGGGGAAGTCGACCGCCGCGTTCGGGCTCGCGCTGCGGGCCTGGAATCAGGGGTGGCCGATCGGGGTGTTCCAGTTCGTGAAGTCGGCGAAGTGGAAGGTCGGGGAGGAGAACGCGCTGCGGGTGCTGGGGGCGTCCGGGGAGGGCGGGTCCGTCGACTGGCACAAGATGGGTGAGGGGTGGTCCTGGGTGCAGCGGGATGCCCAGATGGACAACGAGGAGAAGGCTCGGGAGGGTTGGGAGCAGGTCAAGCGGGATCTCGCAGCTGAGACGTATCAGCTGTACGTGCTGGACGAGTTCGCGTATCCGATGCACTGGGGGTGGATCGACACCGACGAGGTGATCGAGGTGCTGCGGAATCGGCCTGGTACTCAGCATGTTGTGATCACCGGGCGGAACGCGCCTGAGAAGTTGGTGGAGTTCGCCGATCTCGTCACCGACATGTCCAAGGTCAAGCATCCGATGGACGCGGGGCAGAAGGGGCAGAAGGGGATCGAGTGGTGAGTTCCGTTCCTCGGTTGGTCATTGCCGCGCCGTCGTCCGGGAGCGGGAAGACCACTGTTGCCACGGGGTTGATGGCCGCGTTCGCCTCGCGGGGGCTTGTCGTGTCTGCGCACAAGGTGGGGCCGGACTATATCGATCCCGGGTATCACTCGCTCGCGACCGGGCGGGTGGGGCGGAATCTCGACGCGTATCTGTGTGGGCCGGAGTTGGTCGCGCCCCTGTTCCTGCATGGGGCTCAGGGGTGTGATCTCGCGGTCGTCGAAGGTGTCATGGGGATGTTCGACGGGGCTGCGGGGGAAGGGGAGTTGGCGTCCACGGCTCATGTCGCGAAGTTGTTGCGGGCGCCGGTGGTGTTGGTCGTGGACGCGTCGTCGCAGTCTCGGTCGGTGGCCGCGTTGGTGCACGGGTTCGTGTCCTGGGATCCCGAGGTTCGGGTGGCGGGGGTGATCCTCAACAAGGTGGCCTCCGATCGGCATGAGGAGTTGTTGCGGGAGGCGTTGGAGTCGGCGGGGGTGCCGGTGTTGGGGGTGTTGCGGAGGGTGGCTCAGGTGGATACACCTTCTCGGCATCTCGGGTTGGTGCCGGTTGCCGAGCGGCGGGGGGCGGCTGTGGAGGCTGTGGCGGCTATGGCTGCGCAGGTTTCTGCTGGGTGTGATCTTGAGGGGTTGATGGAAGTTGCCCGGGGGGCTGGGGAGTTGGGGGTGGCTGGGTGGGATGCGGGTGCTGCTTTGAGGTTTTCGCCCCCGCCGCCCCTTCCCATTCCCGACCCTGGGGGCTGCCGCCCCCAGACCCCCGCTTCGGCCCTGGACGGGCCTCGTCCTCAAACGCCGGACGGGCTGAAAGGCGAGCAGCGTTTCAAGGCGAGGCCCGTTGTCGCCGTTGCCGGTGGGGCTGCTTTCACCTTCTCCTACGCCGAGCATGCCGAGTTGCTTGCCGCCGCCGGAGCTGATGTCGTCACCTTTGATCCGTTGCGAGACGAAGCGCTGCCCGAAGGGACCGCCGGGCTCGTCATCGGGGGTGGGTTTCCCGAGGTGTACGGGGCTGAGCTGGCCGCCAACATCCCGTTGCTGAAAGCGGTTACGTCGCTTGCCGAGGCGGGGGCGCCCGTTGCCGCCGAGTGTGCGGGGTTGCTCTATCTGTGCCGGGAACTTGACGGGCGTCCGATGTGTGGGGTCATCGATGCCTCCGCTCGGATGAGTGAGCGGCTGACGCTCGGGTATCGGGATGCCGTTGCCGTCAGTGAGAGCGTGCTGGCGGGGGTGGGGACGCGGATGCGGGGGCACGAGTTTCATCGGACTGTGGTGGAGCCGGGGGCCGGGAGCGCGCCTGCCTGGGGGTTTCGGGGGGCTCGGAGTCGTGTGGAGGGGTTCGTGGGACGTAATGTGCATGCGAGTTATTTGCACACGCATTGGGCGAGTGAGCCTGGTGTGGCCCGTCGGTTCGTGGAGAGGTGCCGGACGTCATGAGCAGCAGGCTGATCGGGGTCGGGGTGGGGCCGGGGGACCCGGAGCTGGTGACCGTCAAGGGGGTCAACGCTCTGCGGGACGCCGATGTCGTCGTCGTACCCGTGATGGACAGCGGGGAGCGGGGGCGGGCGGAGGCGACGGTGCTGCACTACGTCGGCGGGGAGAAGGTCGTCCGGGTCGTGTTCGCGCTGAACGAGCGCAGTGACCGGGGGCGGCGGGAGGCTGCCTGGGATGCCGCCGGGGAGCGGGTGGCCGGGCTGCTGCGGGAGTACGGGTCTGTTGCGTTCGCGACCATCGGCGATCCGAACGTGTATTCGACGTTCACGTATCTCGCGCAGACGATCGTGGAGCTGGTGCCGGGGACGGTCGTCGAGACCGTGCCGGGGATCACGGCGATGCAGGATCTGGCCGCGCGGTCGGGGGCGGTGCTGACCGAGGGGACCGAGCCGTTGACGTTGGTGCCGGTGACGGCCGGGTCCGCGGTGTTGAAGGACGCGTTGGGCGGGCCGGGGACGGTTGTGGCGTACAAGTTCGGGCGGCAGGCCGGTGAGGTCGTCGAGGCGTTGCGGGAGACCGGGCGGATCGAGGGGGCCGTGTGGGGGGCTGCGCTGGGGCTCGACGGGGAGACCGTGGGGGGTGCGGCCGAGTTGGACGGGTCGCCGCTGCCGTATCTGTCGACGCTGATCTCGCCCGCCCGGCGGGACAGTGGTCGGGGTGGGAAGTTGTGAGACCGGTTTCCGGCATACGTCACTCAGCCCGCCAGCCCCACCACCAGCCAGATGAAGGCGGCGCCCGCGATCGTGCACAGGACGGTCGAGCGGGCGGGGTGGTCGTGGTGGGCCTCGGGGAGGATCTCGGCCGCGGCGAGGTAGAGCAGGGCGCCGCCGAAGAAGCCGAGATAGCCGCCGAGCAGTTGCTCCGGGATGGTGACGAACGCCGTGGAGAGCGCGCCGACGACGGGCGCCGCCGCGTCGGCGAAGAGCATCGCGAGGGCCTTGCGTCGGGCGTTTCCGTAAACGCTTGTGATCGTGTACGTGTTGAAGCCGTCGGCGAAGTCGTGGGCGATGACGGCGAGCGCGACGGCCGTCCCCATGCCGCCGCCGACCTGGAAGGCCGCGCCGATGGCGACGCCGTCCATGGCGCTGTGGCCGACCATCGCGGCGGCGGCCGTGAGGCCGACTTCCGGGACGCGGCCGTCGTTCTCCTCGGCGCCGTGCGCGGCCTGGCGGGCGGCGAGGAGGCGTTCGACCAAATGGGCCAGCAGGAACCCGGCGACGAACAGCAGGAGGGCGGCGGGGACGCCGAACACCTCGGTGCCCGCCGCGTGGAGGGCCTCGGGCAGCAGGTCGAGGCCGACGACCCCCAGCATCAGGCCGCCGGCCAGGCCCAGGACGAGATGGCGGCGGTCGGTCACGCGCTGTGCCGTCCAGCCGCCGGCCAGCGTCATCAGGAACGCGCCGAGCGCGACGAAGACCGCCATGAGGCCTTCGTATCCGATCTCCCCTTGTTCGCGCATGTCCGCGGATCGGCGGCCCGGGTGGCCGTCGGTGTCCGGTAACGCTCTGAAACCCCTTTCTGAAAGGACTCTCCCCCATGTCCGATGCCTCCACCGGCAAGGTGACGTTCGTCGGTGCCGGCCCCGGCGCCGCGGATCTGCTGACGTTCCGGGCCGCGCGGGCCATCGCCGACGCGGACGTGGTGATCTGGGCGGCGAGCCTGGTCCAGGCGGACGTGCTGGAACATGCGCGCGAGGGGGCGGAGATCCTCGACTCGGCGACGATGTCGCTGGAGGACGTCGTCGCTGTGTACGAGCGGGCGCGGCGCGAGGGGCTGAAGGTGGCCCGCATCCACTCGGGTGACCCGGCGCTGTGGGGTGGCACGCAGGAGCAGTTCGATCGGTGCGAGGAGCTCGGCATCGAGACGGAGATCGTGCCCGGGGTGTCGTCGTTCTCGGCGGTCGCGGCGATCGCCGGGCGTGAGCTGACGATCCCGGAGGTCGCGCAGTCCGTCGTCCTGACCCGGCTCGGTGGCGGCAAGACGCCGATGCCGCCGGGTGAGGAGGTGCGGGAGTTCGCGCGGCACGGGACGACGATGGCGGTGTTCCTGTCGGCGGCGCGCAGCGGGCAGCTCGTGCGGGAGCTGCTGGAGGGCGGGTATCCGACGACGACGCCGGTCGTGATCGCCTACCAGGCCACGTGGCCCGAGGAGTTGGTCGTGCGGTGCACGATCGAGACGCTGGAGGAGACGGTCAAGGAGCACAAGCTGTGGAAGCACACGCTGTTCCTGATCGGCCCGGCGCTCGGCGCGCGCGGCACCCGCTCGCACCTCTACCACCCCGGTCACTTCCACGGGTTCCGCAGGGCGGACCCGGAGGCACGCAGGGCGCTCAGGCAGGAGCGGGGGGCGGGTACGTGATCACCGTCGTCGGTACGGGGACCGGGGCGCCGGTTCCCCAAGAGGTGCTGGACGGCGCCGAGTTGGTCGTCGGGGGGCGGCGGCATCTGGCCGCCGTGACGCTTCCCCCCGGGGCTGACTCCGTTGTGCTCGGGCCGCTGGCGCCCGCGTTCGACGTCGTCGAGAAGTACCTCGGTGAGGGGCGGCGCGTCGTCGTGCTCGCATCGGGGGATCCGGGGTTCTTCGGGGTGGTGCGGGCGCTCGCGGAGCGGTTCGGGCCGGGGGTGCTGGATGTGCGGCCGGGGGTGTCGTCGGTGGCGACGGCCTTCGCTCGGCTGGGAGTTGCCTGGGACGACGCGGTCGTGGTGAGCGCGCACGGGCGGGCGGCTCGGGTCGCCGTGAACGTGTGCCGGGCGTTTCCCAAGGTGGCCGTGTTGACGGGGCCGGGGGGTGGGCCTGCGGAGTTGGGGGCCGGACTGGTGGGGTATGCGCGGGAGTTGGTCGTCGGGACTTCGCTGGGTGATCCCGTGTTGGAGCGGGTCGAGCGGGTGACGCCGGAGGAGGCGGCGGGGCGGGACTGGGGTTCGGCGGTGAGCGTCGTGCTGTGTCTGGGTGCGGGGCAGAGGGGTTCGGGGATGCGGACCGTTGCCGGAGGGGGCGTCTCCCCTGATCGCTGGGCTCTTGAGGAGGGTGACTTCGCCCACCGGGACTCGATGATCACGAAGTTCGAGGTGCGGGCGCTCGCGCTGGCCCGACTCGGGCCCCGGGTCGGGGAGTTGGTGTGGGACGTGGGGTCGGGGTCGGGGTCCGTGGCCGTGGAGTGCGCGCGGTTCGGGGCTGCCGTGTCGGCCGTCGAGAAGGCGGCGGACGGGGTGGAGCGGGTGCGGGCGAACGCCGCCGCGCACGGGGTCGACGTCCATGTCGTGCATGGCGAGGCTCCTGGCGCGCTGGCCCGACTCGACGATCCTGACGCCGTGTTCGTGGGGGGTGGGGGCGGTGAGCTGCCCGCCATCGTCGCGGAGTGCGCGCGGCGGGCCCGGCGGGTGGTCGTCGTCGCGATGGCCGCCGTCGACCGGGTGCCAGGGGTGCGGGCGGCGCTCGGCGCTGCCGGGTTCTCCTGTGACGGGGTGCTGTTGCAGTCGTCGCGGCTCGCGCCGTTGCCCGGGGATGTGACGCGGCTCGCCGCGGCCAATCCCGTGTTTCTGTTGTGGGGCGTGCGAACGTCCTTTTCTGACAAAGGAGTTGCTCAGTGATCGGCCTCATTTCCGCCACGTCGGCGGGGGCGGCGGCGCGGGACCGGCTGGCCGCGGCCTCGCCGGAGCGTACGCGGGTGTACGACGGGCCTGTGGGAGACGCGGTGCGGGCCGCGTTCGCGGAGTGCGAGCAGCTCGTGTGCTTCCTGGCGACCGGGGCGACCGTGCGGATCCTCGCGCCGTTGCTGTCGGACAAGGGGGCCGATCCCGGGGTGGTGTGTGTCGACGAGGGCGGGCGGTTCGCCGTGTCGCTGGTCGGGGGGCATGGCGGCGGGGCGAACGAACTGGCCGTGGAGGTCGGGGAGTTGCTGGGGGCGCTGCCTGTGGTGACGACGGCTACGGACTCCGTCGGGGTGGCGGGGCTCGACACGCTCGGGGTGCCGGTCGAGGGGGATGTGGCCGGGGTGTCGCGGGCGCTGCTGGACGGGGAGCCGGTCGGGCTGGAGGTGGAGGTGGCGTGGCCGCTGCCGCCGGTTCCGTTCGCCTCGGGCCAAGAGGGCGTGGCCACCGTGCGGTTGACCGACCGTGTCGCCGAACCGGCGTCCGGTGAGGTCCTGTTGCGTCCCCCGTCCCTCGTCGTCGGGGTCGGTGCCTCCAGAGGTGCGCCGGTCGACGAGGTGCTGTCGGTGATCGAGGACGCCTTGCGGGACGCGGGGCTCTCGGCGCGCAGTGTCGCTCGACTCGCCACCGTGGACGCCAAGTCGGAGGAGCCCGGCATCCTGGAGGCCGCCGCGCGGCTCGGGGTGCCCGTGGTGACGTACTCCGCCGAGGAATTGGCTCTCGTCGAGGTGCCGAACCCGTCGGACGCGCCGCTCGCTGCCGTGGGGACGCCGTCGGTCGCGGAGGCCGCCGCGCTGGTCGGCGGGGGTGAACTCCTCGTGCCGAAGCGGAAGTCGGGGGGCTCCCCGGCGATGGCGACCTGTGCTGTCGTACGGCGTCCCTCGCGGGGGCGGCTCGCTGTCGTCGGGCTCGGTCCCGGCGCCCGGGATCTGCTCACGCCGCGTGCCCAGGCGGAGTTGCGGCGGGCGTCCGTCGTCGTGGGGCTCGATCAGTACGTCGACCAGATCCGGGATCTGCTGATGCCGGGGACGGTCGTCCTGGAGTCGGGGCTCGGGGCCGAGGAGGAGCGGGCGCGGACCGCTGTCGCCGAGGCGCGGCTCGGGCGGGCCGTCGCGCTGATCGGGAGCGGGGACGCGGGGGTGTACGCGATGGCGTCGCCCGCGCTGGCCGAGGCGTCCGACGACATCGACGTGATCGGGGTGCCCGGGGTGACGGCCGCGCTGGCCGCCGGGGCGATCCTCGGGGCGCCGCTCGGGCACGACCACGTCTCGATCAGCCTGTCCGACCTGCACACGCCGTGGGAGGTCATCGAGCGGCGCGTACGGGCCGCCGCCGAGGCCGACTTGGTCGTCACGTTCTACAACCCCCGTTCGCGGGGCCGTGATTGGCAGTTGCCGAAGGCGCTCGCGCTGCTGTCCGAGCACCGGTCGGCTGCGACGCCCGTCGGTGTCGTGCGGAACGCCTCGCGGGCCGACGAGTCGAGCCGGGTGTCGACCCTGGGTGAACTCGACCCGGCGACGGTCGACATGATGACCGTCGTGACCGTGGGCAACACGGCCACCAGGATCATCGCGGGGCGCATGGTGACGCCGCGTGGCTACCGCTGGCAGGAGGAGGCGAAGTGAACCGTGTGGTCCACCCCATCGAGCAGGAGTCCTTCCGCCGGCTGCGTGCCCGGCTGGACACCTCGCACTTCCCGCTGTTGACGCGGGCGGTGGTGGAGCGGGTCATCCACTCCGCCGCCGATCTGGAGTACGCGGCCGATCTCGTGATGGACGAGGGCGAGTTGGTGAAGGCGCATGCCGCGCTGCACGCCGGTGCGCCCGTCGTCGTCGATGTGGAGATGGTCGCGGCCGGCATCACCCGGCGGGAGACCGTCTGCCGGCTGAAGGACGCCAAGTCGGGGCCTGGGCTGACCCGTTCGGCCCAGGCGGTCCGGCTGGCGTACGAGGAGGTCGGGCCGGGGGCGATCTGGGTGATCGGCTGTGCGCCGACCGCCCTGGAGGAGTTGCTGACGCTGGACGCCTCCCCCGCGCTCGTCATCGGGCTGCCCGTCGGGTTCGTCGGGGCGGCCGAGTCGAAGGCCGCGCTGCGCGATAGCGGGCTGCCCGCTGTGTCCAACGTGTCCGAGAAGGGCGGTTCGGCGGTCGCCGCCGCCGCGCTCAACGCACTGCTGTATCAACCGAGTTCCGCTCACGAGGAGAAAAAGTGACCACCCCGCCGCCCGCCCTGCTCATCGCCGGCCACGGCACCCGGGACGACGCCGGTGCCGAGGCGTTCCGCGACTTCGTACGGGAGTTGGGGCGCCGTAACCCTCAACTGCCCGTCGCGGGCGGCTTCATCGAGCTGTCCCCGCCGCCGCTCGGCGACGCCGTGACCGAGTTGGTGGACCAGGGGGTCCGGCGGTTCGCCGCCGTACCGCTGATGCTGGTGTCCGCCGGTCACGCGAAGGGCGACATCCCGGCCGCGCTGGCCCGCGAGAAGGAGCGCCACCCCGGGATCTCGTACACCTACGGCCGTCCGCTGGGCCCGCACCCGGCTCTGCTGTCCGTCCTGGAAAGGCGGTTGGAGGACGCGCTCGGCGGTTCCTCCACGCGTACCCCCGACGACCGCGCCGACGTGATGGTGCTGCTGGTCGGGCGGGGTTCGACCGACCCGGACGCCAACGCCGAGGTGTACAAGGCGGCCCGGCTGCTGTGGGAGGGGCGTGGGTACGCCGGTGTCGAGACGGCGTTCGTGTCGCTCGCGGCGCCCGACGTGCCGAGCGGGCTCGACCGGTGCGTGAAGCTGGGTGCGCGGCGGATCGTCGTCCTGCCCTACTTCCTGTTCACCGGGATCCTCCCGGACCGGGTGCGGCAGCAGACCGAGGGGTGGGCCGCCGCGCATCCCGAGGTCGAGGTGTTCTCGGCCGATGTCATCGGTCCCGAGCCGGAGTTGCTCGATCTGGTGATGGAGCGCTACGCGGAGGCCGTCAAGGGTGATCTGCGGATGAACTGCGACTCGTGCGTGTACCGCATCGCGCTGCCCGGCTTCGAGGACAAGGTGGGGGCGCCGCAGCAGCCACACTTCCACCCCGACGACGACGGCCATCACCACCACCATCACCACGGCCACGCGCACTCCCATGCCCACTGACAGCCACGACCTGCGCCACCACGGCGACGCCGAGGTCCGCGACGACGGCGCGGACCTCGTCGACCTCGCGGTCAACGTCCGTGCGGACACGCCGCCTTCGTGGCTGCGGTCCGTCATCGCCGACTCTCTGACCGGCCTGGCCGCCTACCCCGACGGCCGGGCCGCCCGGGAGGCGGTGGCCGCCCGGCACGGGCTGCCGGTGGAGCGGGTGCTGTTGACCGCGGGGGCGGCGGAGGCGTTCGTCCTGCTGGCGCGGGCTCTGAAGGTCCGTCAACCTGTCGTCGTCCACCCGCAGTTCACGGAGCCGGAGGCGGCGCTGCGGGATGCGGGGCACTCCGTGGGGCGGGTGCTGTTGCGGGAGGCGGACGGGTTCCGGCTGGATCCCTCGCTGGTGCCCGAGGACGCCGACCTGGTGGTGATCGGCAATCCGACGAACCCGACGTCCGTGCTGCATCCGGCTTCCGTCGTCACCGGACTCGCCCGTCCTGGGCGGGTGTTGGTGGTCGACGAGGCGTTCATGGACGCCGTGCCGGGTGAGCGGGAGGCGTTGGCGGGGCGGACCGATGTGCCGGGGTTGGTGGTGTTGCGGAGCCTGACGAAGACGTGGGGTCTCGCCGGGCTGCGGATCGGGTACGTGCTGGCCGAGCCTGATGTCGTACGGGAGTTGGAGCGGGCTCAGCCGTTGTGGCCGGTGTCGACGCCCGCGTTGGCGGCTGCGGAGGCGTGTGTGTCTGCGCGGGCGGTGGAGGAGGCGGAGGAGTTCGCCTGCCGGGTCGCGGTGGATCGGGCTCATCTGGTGGCCGGGCTGCGGGAGTTGGGGGTGCGGGTCGTGGGGCCGGCGGAGGGGCCGTTTGTTCTCGTCCGGCTGACGGGGGCGGAGGGGGTTCGGGCGCGGCTGCGGGAGGCGGGGTTCGCGGTGCGGAGGGGGGATACGTTTCCGGGGCTGGGTGGGGAGTGGTTGAGGCTGGCGGTGCGAGACCGTGAAACGGTGAACGGCTTTCTGAGGGTGTTGGAGAAGGTGATGGGGGCGTCCTGCTAATCGCCGGTGCGGACCAGGCTTTCAGGGGCGCGGGGCTGTATCGATGTGCGGCTACCGCCGCGTGGGCGCGACCAGCCACGATGCTGCCGCACCCGCCGAACTCCCCGCACCCCTCCCCCGTTAGGCGCTACCCCCTACGCCCCCGCCGAGCCAAGAACACCGCACCCCCACCCACCACAAGCAGCGCGGCAGCTCCACCCGCGATGTACGGGGTGTTCGAACTCCCCCCGGTCTCCGCGAGGTTCGCCTCGACGGGAGCCCCCTTCGGCTCAACGGCGGTCTGCTCGGCCTCCCCCTGCGGAGCAGCCTTCTGCGGCGCCTCCGGCGTCTCACAGGTCGACTTGACCAGCGTCACCGTCCCGTTCACCTCCGCCACGTTGAGCTTCAACGGATTGACGCTGACGGAGAGTTCGAGCGCGGTGGCCGCTGCGGTCTTCGACGTCGTCTCCTTCTTGGAGAGATCGAGCCGCACCTCCCCCACCCCGGGCACCTCGACCTCGGTCGACCCCCCGGCGGACACCGTCACCTTCTTGCCGAGAACAGTCACCGCCCCCAGCAGATTCGCCTCGGCGACGGGCGCCTTGCCGACCTCGCAGACCGCCTTGGACGTGACGGTCTCGACCTCGATGACGGACAGCAACGGCAGCCCGGGAACGTGGAGTTTCGCGTGGGCCAGCCGACTCGACGCCTCGGCCTTCCCGTCGGAGACATCCGCCTTGGCCGACGCGACGTCCGCCCGGAGGACGTTGAACGGCTGCCCCTTGTCGACCCCGTCCAGCGTCGCGGTGAGTGCCGTCTTCTCGGCGGACGCCGGCGCCTCGACCTCGTTCAGCGAGACGGCCAGGGGGACTTGGACCGTCTTGTTGAGGAGGGAGACGTCGAGCCCGGTCCGGAGGACGACGGCGCTCGCGCGCCCCTGGTCGCCGGTCGCGTGGGCGGCGGGTGCGCCGACGAGGACCGCGGGACCTGCGGTCAGGGCGACGGCCGTCGCAAGGGTGGCGAAACGGCGTGCGGGCATACGGAAGTTGGTGCCTGTCACTGTGGTGGGACCCCCAGTAGTGATTGCTCGGGACCCCGAAAGAATTACGCAGTACGAGCGAACGAGCAGCAAACCTGGGCGAGTTCACACGATCGTGGGTACGTCACTCACACGTTCGACACAACGTCACCTCACGGCACGGCCGTTCAGCACGACGTGTGACGGATCGGCCAGTACCCGGACGTCCGTTCGTGGGTCCTGCGCGTAGACGACGAGGTCGGCGGGGGCGCCCTCGGTGAGGCCGGGGCGGCCGAGCCACTCGCGGGCCTTCCAGGTCGTCGCCGCGAGCGCCTCGACGGGCGGGATGCCTGCGGTGACGAGTTCGGTGACCTCGTCGGCGACGAGGCCGTGCGGGAGGGTGCCGCCGGCGTCGGTGCCGACGTAGACGGGGATGCCGGCGTCGTACGCGTTGCGGACGGTGTCGTAGCGGCGTTCGTGGAGGCGGCGCAGGTGGGCGGCCCAACTCGGGAACTTGGCCTCGCCGCCTGCCGCGAGGGTGGGGAAGGTGGCGATGTTGACGAGGGTGGGGACGATCGCGACGCCGCGTTCCGCGAAGAGGGGGATGGTGGCGTCGGTGAGTCCGGTGGCGTGTTCGACGCAGTCGATGCCGGCCTCGACGAGGTCTGCGAGGGAGTCCTCGGAGAAGCAGTGGGCGGTGACCCGGGCACCGAGTCGGTGGGCCTCGGCGATCGCGGACTCCACCGCTTCCCTCGGCCAGGTGGGGGCGAGGTCACCGACCTCGCGGTCGATCCAGTCGCCGACCAACTTGACCCAGCCGTCGCCTCGTTGAGCCTCCCGAGCGACGTACGCGGTGAGGTCCTCGGGTTCGATCTCGTGGGCGTAGCCCCGGATGTAGCGGCGGGTGCGGGCGATGTGGCGGCCGGCCCTGATGATCTTCGGGAGGTCGTCGCGGGCGTCGGTCCAGCGGGTGTCCGAGGGGGAGCCCGCGTCGCGGATCAGGAGGGTGCCGGCTTCGCGGTCGGTGAGGGCCTGCTGTTCGGCGACGTCCTTGTCCACGGGGCCGTGGGGGCCGAGTCCGACGTGGCAGTGGGCGTCGACGAGGCCGGGGAGGGCCCATCCGTCAACTGTGCTGATGTCGCGGGCGGTTGCCGGTCGGTCGTAGGTGACGCGGCCGTCGATGATCCAGAGGTCGTCGCGGATGTCCTCCGGTCCGACGAGGATTCGGCCCTTGACGTGCAGCACCGCGTGATCGTTCATGGAAGGCACCCTAGGTGTCTTCTTCGACATCCGCCCTCGCCGGGTCGAGCAGGCGGGACAGGAAGTGGCGGGTGCGTTCGTGGCTGGGGGCGCCGATCACCTGGGCCGGGGTGCCCTCCTCGACGACCACTCCCCCGTCCATGAACACCACCCGGTCGGCCACCTCGCTCGCGAACGTCATCTCGTGGGTGACGACCATCATCGTCATGCCGTCGTCGGCGAGCATGCGCATCACCGCGAGGACGTCGCCGACGAGTTCCGGGTCGAGGGCGGAGGTGGGTTCGTCGAAGAGCATGACCTCGGGGCCCATCGCCAACGCCCGTGCAATGGCGACGCGTTGTTGTTGGCCTCCGGAGAGGGAGGCGGGGCGGGCGTGGGCCTTGTCCTGGAGGCCGACGCGGATGAGGTTCTCGTGGGCGACGCGTTCGGCGGTCTTCTTGTCCCGTTTGAGGACGCGGCGTTGCGGGAGGGTGAGGTTCTCGGTGACGGTGAGGTGCGGGAAGAGGTTGAACTGCTGGAAGACCATGCCGATTTCACGGCGGGCGGCGTCGATGTCGACGTCGGGGTCGGTGAGTTCGACGCCACGGACGACGACTTTTCCGCTCGTCGGCTGTTCCAGCAGGTTGACGCAGCGCAGGAGCGTCGACTTGCCGGAGCCGGAGGGGCCGATGACGCAGACGACCTCACCCCGGGCGACCTCCAGGTCGATGCCGCGCAGCACCTCGTTGTCGCCGAACGCCTTGTGCAAGCCGGTGACTTGGATCTCGGGGGCCACGAAATGCCCCGCCGAGCGGCTCACTTCGCCTCCATCCGCCGGACCACGAACCCGAGCGGCACGGTCACCAGCAGATAGCACAGCCCGGCGACCAGGATCGGCGTGGAGTTGGCCGTCGTACTCGCCAGATCGCGCCCGTATTTGGAGAGTTCGCGTTCCTCCAGGGTGACGCCGAGGAGAAGGACGAGGGAGGAGTCCTTGAAGAGGATGATCAGCTCGTTGGTGAGGGGCGGCAGGATGATGCGGACGGCCTGCGGGATGACGACGGAGAGCATCGCGCGAGCCGGACTGAACCCGAGTGAACGGGCCGCCTCCGTCTGCCCCTTGGGCACCGCCTGGATCCCGGCGCGGAACGTCTCCGCCATGTAGGCGGCACCGACGAGACCGAGGGCGAGGGCGGCCTTGCCGTAGGTACCGCCGACGATCTCGGTGCCGGGGAAGGCGAGCGGGACGGCGACGCCGATGAAGACGAAGATGAGCAGGGCGGGCAGGCCCCGGAAGATCTCGATGTAGACGCCGGCGACCCAGCGGTAGGGGCCGACGGAGGACAGTCTCATCAGCGCGATGACCAGGCCGAGGACGAGGCCGAGCGCGAACCCCGAAAGCGTGTACAGCACCGTGTTCTTGAGGGCCAGCGTGATGACGTCGGGGAACATCCGGCGGGCGATGTCGCCCTGCGCGAACTGGTTGCGCAGCCGGTTCCAGTCGGCGCCGAACGCGAAGGCGAGGACGGCGGCGACGAACACGGCGTACTGGGCGGCCCTGGACAGCCGCTGCTTCTGACGCCGTTTCAGTTTCGTCGTCATGACGGGTACGGGCCGATCCACTTCTCGTACAGCGTCTTGTACGTGCCGTCCGAACGGGCCTTTTTCAGCGCCTTGTTGATGGCGGCGAGGAGTTTCGTGTTGCCCTTCTCGACCGTGAAGCCGTACTGCTCGCCGGTGTTGAGGTTGTCGACGACCTTGAAGGCGTCGGCGTTGGCCTTGGTCTTCAACCACCCTTGGACGACGGGGTAGTCGATGATGACGGCCTTGACCTGGCCGGTGCGCAGGCCGTTGAGGACGGCGTCGGAGGACTCGAAGGAGACCGGGTCGAGGCCCTGTTTCTTCGCGTAGTCCTCGCCGGTCGTCTGGGCCTGCGCGCCGAGTTTCGCGTTCTTCGCCTTCACGTCGGCGAGCGAGGTCAGGCCGCTGTTCCTGTCGACCAGAACGGCTTGGGTGGCGTCGAAGTAGGGGTCGGAGAAGTCGACGTTCTTCTTGCGTTCGGCGGTGATGGTCATGCCGGCGGCGGCGACGTCGCACTCCCCGGAGTTGAGGAAGGCGCCGGTCTTGAAGTTCTCGAAGGGGGTGTCGAGGATCTGCTGCTTGACGCCGAGGTCCTTGGCGACGAGGTCGATCAGGGAGACGTCGAAGCCCTGCACCTTGCCGTCGATCTCCGACTGGAACGGGGGGTAGGGCAGGTGGGTGCAGGTGGTGAGGTGTCCGGCCTTGGCGAGCCGCACGCCGCCCGCCGCCGTCTTGGAGCCGCTGCCGCCGTCGCCGCTGGAGGTGCAGGCGGTGGTGGCCGCGAGGAGGAGGGCGGCGGTGAGGGTGAGGGCCGGGAGGGGGGTGCGGCGGCCGGGGAGCGGGTGCACGTGGACCTCCGTAGGGGTTGCCCTGATATTTCCCTGATGCATGAAATGCGTCGTCCTGTGTCGACGATCGGGGAGGCCGGGCCGTCTCTCAAATCGGGCCGGGGGCGGTGGGGGCCGTACGGATGAACGGGGGCGGGTTTACCCTCGTGTGCGTCGACCGTTCGTGAGCAGCGAAAAGAAGCGAAAAGAGCAGCGCCGTGACCACCCATCCCCTCCTCGACCTCCCCCCGCTGAGCGCCGCGCACTTCGCCGCGATCGAGGACCGGGTGGCGAAGCTGCTGGGCACCTCGCAGGATGTCGTGATCATGCAGGGCGAGGCGCTGCTGCCGCTGGAGGGGGCGATCCGGGCGACCGCCGGGCCGGGGACGACGGCCCTGAACCTGATCACCGGCCCCTACGGGCAGACGTTCGGGAACTGGCTGCGGGACTGCGGGGCAACGGTGGTCGACCTGGCGGTGCCGTTCCACACGGCGGTCACGGCGGCGCAGGTCAGGGAGGCGTTCGTCGAGCATCCGGCGATCGACTTCGTGTCGCTGGTCCATGCGGAGGCGGCGACCGGCAACACGAATCCCGTAGGGGAGATCGGGGAGGTCGTACGGGAGTACGGGGCGCTGTTCTACCTCGACGCGGTGGCCTCCGTGGGGGCGGAACCCGTAGTACCTGAGGAGTGGGGCGTCGATCTGTGCGTCATCGGCGCGCAGAAGGCGATGGGCGGGCCCGCCGGGGTGTCGGCGGTGTCGGTGAGCGAGCGGGCATGGGCGCGGATGGCCGCGAACCCGGGGGCGCCGCGTCACTCGTACCTGTCCCTGCTGGACTGGAAGGCCCGCTGGGTCGACGCCGGCCGCACGACCCTCCTCCACGCCCCGGCGCAGCTGGAGATGCTCGCCCTGGAGGCGTGCCTGGACCGTATCGACGCGGAGGGGCTGGACGAGGTCATGTCCCGCCACGCCCGCGCCGCCGCCGCGACCCGCGCGGGGGCGTCCGCCCTGGGCGGTGGCCTGGAGCCGTACGTGTACGACGCCGCCGAGGCCGCTCCCGTCGCCACGACTCTCCGGGCGCCCTCGGGAGCGCCCGCCTCCGAGCTGGTCTCCCGCGCCCTGGAGATCGACCCCTCCCTCCCACTGGCCGCCGGCGGGGGTGCGCTGGCGGCCGAGATGATCCGGGTGAACCACTACGGGGCGTACGCGACGCTGGAGACCGTGCGGGGGTGCCTGTCGGCACTGGCGGAGGCACTCGGGGAGCGCGGGGTCGAGGTGGGCCCGGTGGAGGGGGCGCTGCGGGCGGCTGAGGCGGGCTGGGGGAAGTAGGGGGCCGGGGTGTCACGGGGGCGAGGGCGAGGCTGCGGGCGGGGGCGAGCGGGCGGGTATCGAGCGGGCGGGTATTACGGGTATCCCTGAGAGGATCTCGGGGGTACTACGGGGCGTACGGGAGAGGCCGGCTCAGCAGGTATTACGGGTATCCCTGAGCCCCCCCCCCCGACAGGGCCCTGGCAGGTACTACGGGGCGCACCTGAGGGGTCGGCTGGCCAGTACTACGGGTATCCCCGAGTCCCCCGACAGGGCCCTCGCGGGTACTACGGGGCGCACGAGAACAGCCGGCCCGGCCAGTACTACGGGTATCCCCGAGGAACACCCACCGGTACTACGGACCCCTCCCCTCCCTAGCCCTACCCCTCGCCCGTTCCTCCCCGAGCGAAACCCCTGCGCCCTCCCGCCCACTGCGCCATGCTCCCCCTATGACGACCGACTCCCCCACCCCGAACCCCCCGTCCACCCTCCCCGACGGCCGCCCCGTCCCCCAGTGGACCGCTGACGAGCCGACCATGCTGGCGAACTGGCTCGACTTCCACCGGGCGACCCTGGAGCTGAAGTGCGCGGGGTTGGACGACGAGCAGGTCAGGCGGGCCGCCGCGAAGCCGTCGGAGTTGACGTTGCTCGGTCTGGTCCAGCACATGGCGGAGGTCGAACGGAACTGGTTCCAGCGGTCGTTCGCGGGCCTGGACGTGCCGTACGTGTACGGCGAGGCGACCGGGTACCGCCTCTCGCCCGACCGTGGCCTGGACGAGGCGCTCGCCGTGTGGCGCAAGGAGATCGCGCGCGGCCGGGAGCTGATCACCGGCCGCTCGCTCGACGACCTCGGTCACATCGTGGACGGCCCGCTCGACGGGACGACCGTCAGCCTGCGCTGGATCCTCGTCCACATGGTCGAGGAGTACGCCCGGCACAACGGCCACGCGGACATCCTGCGGGAGGCGATCGACGGGACGACCGGGGCCTGAGCGGAGCTCCCCGTCAGCTCAGCGCCGGATAGTCGGTGTAGCCCTTCGCACCCCCGCCGTAGTACGTCGTCCCGTCGGGCTGGTTGTACGGGCCCCCGGACCTGAGGCGTACGGGGAGGTCGGGGTTGGCCAGGAAGAGCTGGCCGAAGGCGACCAGGTCGGTGGTGCCGTCCTCCACGAGGGTGAGGGAGTCGGCGTCAGTGGGGCCGTCGGTGGCGGGGCTGAGGACGAACGCGTTGGAGAAGAGCTTGCGGAGGGTCAGGGTCAGGGGGCGGACGTCGCCGACCTCCATGACGTGGACGTAGGCGAGGTCCAGCCGGTCCAGTTCGGTGACGAGGGCGGTGTACGCGGGCTCGGGGTCGGGTTCCGCGATGTCGTTGAGGGGGTTGCCCGGCGAGAGGCGCATGGCCGTGTGGGCCGCGCCGATCTCGGCGGCGACCGCGCGGGCGACCTCGACGGCGAACCGGATGCGCTTCTGCGGCGAGCCTCCCCAGTCGTCGGTGCGCAGGTTCGACCCCGGCGCGAGGAACTGGTGGATCAAGTAGCCGTTCGCGCCGTGGAGTTCGACGCCGTCGAAGCCCGCGGCCATGGCGTTGCGGGCGGCCGTGGCGAAGTCCGCGACGGTCGCGAGGATCTCGTCGCCGGTCAGTTCGCGCGGCGTGACGAAGTCCTTGGGCCCCTCGTGGGTGAAGACCCGCCCGTTCGCGGCGACGGGTGAGGCGCCTACCGGGACGAGGCCGTCGGGCAGCAGCGAGGGATGGCCGACGCGCCCGGTGTGCATGAGCTGGGCGAAGATCCGTCCCCCGGCGGCGTGCACGGCGTCGGTGACCGTGCGCCACGCGGCGACCTGCTCGGCGGAGTGCAGCCCGGGGGTACTGGGGTACCCCTGACCTACCACGGACGGCTGAATGCCCTCGGTGACGATCAGCCCGGCCGTGGCTCTCTGGGCGTAGTACTCGGCGGTGAGCGCGGTGGGCAGTCCGCCCTCCGCGGCCCGGCTGCGGGTCATCGGGGCCATGGCGATGCGGTTGGCGAGCGGGGTGCCGGAGAGGTCGATCGGATCGAACGCGGTGGTCATGGGAACCTCCAGGAGGCAAACTTATGTGGCCGACCAATCAAGTCGACGGACACCACTCTACTCCACTTACTTGGTCGGCCACATATCACCGGAGGGTCCGGCAGTAGACTTCCGGCAGCGGAAGACGACGCGGGGAGTGACCGATGGAGGCCGCAGAGCAGCGGGACACCGGCGGGGCACGGCGGCCTTCCGGCCCGATGAACCACGCCCTGATCCGCACCGCCCGCCTGCACCGCCACACCGCCGCCCGCCTGCTGCGCGGACTCGGCCTGCATCCGGGCCAGGAACTGGTGATGATGCACCTCTGGGGCTGCGGCGCGGCACGCCAGTCCGACCTGGTGAAACTGCTCGACCTGGACCCCTCCACGGTGACGAAGATGCTCCAGCGCCTGGAGCAGGCCGGTCATGTCCGCCGGCTGCCCGACCCGGCGGACGGCCGCGCGGTCCTCGTCGAGGCCACGGACACCAGCTCGCACCTCCTGGAGGAGATCGAGCGGGTGTGGACGGAGCTGGAGGAGCGGTCCCTCGCCGGGCTCAGCGGCGAGGAACGGGGGCAGTTCATGTCGTTGCTGCGGCGCGTGGAGGGGAACCTCTGCGCGGGTGAGGGCCCTCAGGGCTGTTAGGCCAGCGCCTCCAGCAGCCGCTCGACATCGTCGTCCGTGTTGTGGAGATGGAACGCCGCCCTCAAGTTCCCCTCCCGGTTGGAGACCTGGATCCCCGCCTCCCCCAACTCCGGCTGACGGCTCCCCAGTTCCGGCACGGACACGATCGCCGACCCCGGCGCGGGCAGCACGCGGTGGCCGAGGGACTCGACTCCCGTACGGAACCGGTCCGCCAGCGTGAGGTTGTGCGCGTGGATCGCCGGCACCCCGAGTTCCTCGACGAGTTGGAGCGAGGCCCGCAGCGCGGCGTAGCTGAAGAGCGCCGGTGTCGTGTCGAACCGCCGTGCGGAGTGGGCGAGTTCGGTGACCGGTCCGTAGCAGCTGTCCCAGGGCCGCTCCCCCGCGCACCACCCCGCGAGCAGCGGGACGAGGCCGCCGAAGTCCTCGGGGACGGTCAGGAGGGCCGAACCGTGCGCTCCCATCAGCCACTTGAAGCCGACGGACGCGGTGAAGTCGTAGTCGTCCGCGCTGAACGGCAGCCAGCCGGCCGCCTGGGAGAAGTCGACGTAGGTGCGGGTGCCGTGGGTGCGGGCGGCGTCCCGCAGCGCGGGCAGGTCGGCGACGCGGCCGTCGGCGGACTGTGCGGCGCTGACCGCGACGAGCGCGGTGCCGGGGCGGACCGAATCGGCGAGGTGTTCCAGCGGGACGGTACGGACCTTGAGGTCGCCCCGGACGTGGAACGGGTTCAGTACGGACGTGAAGTCGTCCTCGGCGGTGAGGACTTCGGCGCCGGGCGGCAGGGAGGCGGCGATCACGCCGGTGTGCGCGGCGACCGAGGAGCCGGCCGCGACACGGGTGGCGGGGACGCCGACGAGGCGCGCGTAGGAGGCGCGGCACGTCTCGACGTCCTCCCACAGCGGGTCCAGTGGCAGCCCCCTCGCCCGGAGCGTCACCGCTTCCTGGACGGCGGTGACGGCACGGGCGGGGAGGAGGCCACTGCTGGCGGTGTTGAGGTAGGCGGTGCGGGGAGCGAACTCGGCGCGGACGAGGTTCGTGAAGGTCTCCGACGTCTCCATGGGTCCACTGTGGGGGCCCTGAGTGCCGTCGTCCATCGCGTTTTGCTACGTCGTAGCAGCAAGGAACGCTTAAAGCTCCGCCGCAAGCCCCGCTTGAAGCCTCGTGCCGCTCAGTCGCGCGGCGGCACCGCGCAGCCGTCCGGGCCGCAGGCCTCGGCGTCGCTCTGGTCGATGAGGGTGAGCGGGGAGCGCTCGCCCCATGCCTGGGTGAGGGCCTGGGTGAAGACCTCGGCGGGCTGGGCTCCGGAGACGCCGTACTTCCGGTCGAGGACGAAGAACGGGACGCCGTTCGCGCCGAGTTCGGCGGCTTCGCGCTCGTCCGCGCGGACGGCGTCGGCGTACGCGTCGGGGTCGGCGAGGACCCCCCGGACGGCGTCGGCGTCGAGACCGGCCTCGACCGCCAGCTCGACGAGGCGCTCGTCACCCTCCGTGTACACGGAGCGCTCCTCGGCAAAGTTCGCGCGGTAGAAGATCTGGAACAGCTCGCCCTGCTTTCCGTGCTCCTTCGCGAAGTGCAGGACGCGGTGCATGTCGAAGGTGCTGCCGTGGTCCCGGCCGCGCGTGCGGTACTCCAGGCCCTCGGCCTCGGCCTGCGCGCCCACGTTGTCCTCGGCGGCCTGCGCCTGCGTCTCGCTGATCCCGTACTTCTTCGCGATCATCGGGATGACCGGGCCGATGTCGCTCTTGCTCCGCCCCGGGTCCAGCTCGAACGACCGGTGCACGACCTCGACCTCCCCCTTGTGCGGGAAGGCCGCCAGCGCCTTCTCGAAGCGGGCCTTGCCCACGTAGCACCACGGGCAGGCGATGTCGCTCCAGATCTCGACGCGCATGTTCTTCGGCTCTTTCCGGTCTCGTACGGGGAACGGAGACTGCCTCCGCCACCTGCGTGAACGTTCAACCAGCCCGGTTCATTCCCACCGGGTCCCGCACCCCGGAAAATCAGTGGAAACCGCTCTCACCTGCCCCCTAGCCTGCTCCCGAACCCCGTCGCCCAGGCAAAGGACGTCCCTTGTACACCGTGTGAAGCCCCCCGATTGCTGATCTGTCGCGCGTCGCGCTCATGCGCCGCGCTCCTTTCTGCTGCGGTCTTCTCACTGGAACCGGTGTACTTCCTTGCTCACCAACTGGGCCACCACCTGGCTTGTCATGCCCACCGGCATGCCCCTCGTCCTCCGCCGCTGCCGCACCTGCGCGTCCGGCCGCTTCCGGGCGGACGGCAAGTTCCGCGTCAACGCCAACCACAAACTCCTCGACATCTGGCTCCTCGTGCTGTGCACGTCCTGCGGGGAGACGGCGAAGCTGACGGTCCTGGAGCGGGCGAACGTCCGCTCCGTGCCGCCCGCGCTGCTGGACCGCCTCCACGCCAACGACCCTGCCCTGGCAGCCGAGTTGCTCCAGGACCCGGCCCTGCGGCGGCGCAACCGCATCGCCCTCGACTGGGCCGGAGCCTGGCGCCTCGACACCGGCGGCACAGCTCACCCGGACGGCGACACGATCGACGTCTCCGTCCGGTTCGCGGCGCCGGTCCCGGTGCGGCCGGTGCGGCTGATCGCCGAAGGGTGCGGGCTCTCGCGGGCCGAGGTCGAGCGCCTGCTCGCGCAGGGCAGGCTCGTCTCGGCGGTTCGCCTGAGCGGCAAGCTCTCCGGCGACTTCACCTTCACGCTGAAGCGCTGAGTACCGAGTAGCGCAGGTACAGGTGGTGGTCCCCCTCCCCCGGCGGGTTCTCCGGGTCGGGGGTCCACCCCTGGCGGGCGTAGAACGCCTGGGCCCGCTCGTTGTCGACGTGGACGTCGAGGACGGCGCTCTCCCGCCCGTCGGCACGCCAGCGCCGTACGCACTCCGCGTGCAGCGCCGTGCCGAGTCCGGTGCGCCAGTGGTCGGGGTCGATGTGGAACTGGAAGAGTTTCACAACCGCTTGTGCGTCGCCCGGTGGGCGGAAGGAGGCGATGCCGACGACGCGCTCGTCCGCCAGCGCGCACAGCACACGCCCGTCCGGGTTCGTGATGGCCGCGCGCCAGCCCGCGAGCCAATCCGTGCCGTCCTCGGGGAGGCCGTCGGGGTAGTAGGTGGCGCGGGCCCGGCGGTGGAGGGCGGCGATCGTCTCGACGTCCTCGGGCAGCGCCTCGCGGATCAACTGCCGTCCCTCAGGTCCTTGGGCCAGTACGGGCGGAACTCGATGTGGTCGTACGTGACGACGCACTGCTCCCCCATCGGCGACTGCGCCATGAAGCCGACCAGGGCGGCGCTGGTCTCCTCCGTGTCGCCGAGGGTGAACAGCCTGACGAACGTCCAGTGTTCGCCGTCGCGGGAGGCGTGGAAGGCGAAGGCGCGGCCGGTGCGGCTGACCCGGAGCCACGCCGAACTGCCGTCCACGGTGAAGGAGTTGGCGTCGTCGGAGTGGCCGCGGGTGACGACCGTGCAGACGGTGGGGACGCTCGGCGACAGCTCCAGGCAGAGTTTCGCCCACTCGCGGTCGCCGACGTGGACGTACAACACCCCTGCGTCGAAGGCCGACTTGAAGCCGACGGTCACTCGTGCGACGAGCTGGAAGTCCCCCTCCGGCGCCCCCAGCAGCCGAGGAGCGTCGGAGGCGGGCTCCAACGACTCCTCGGTCGGCGAGACGAAGCGATCCTGCCGGGCCCCGGCCCATCCGCTGAGCACGCCGTCGTCGTAGGACCAGTGGCCGTCGGGGCCGTAGGTCCTTAGGGGGAAGGGGAGTTGGGGCACAGAGAGATCCATGTCCGAATCATCTCAGGGCACGGCCAGCGCCGTTAAGGGGCGGGGGGCTGTGTCTATGTGCGGCTCCGCCGCGTGGGCGCGAGCAACCACGACGAACCGGTACTCGCGCAGCCGCACAGCACCCCCTACGGTCTAACGCTCCAGCACCCCGTTGAACCGCCGAGGCAGCCCCAGCTCGTTCTCGTCCCGCAGCTCCACCGGAAGCAGCGCGGCAGGCGTCGTCTGGTAGACGACCGGACGCATCCAGCGCTCGATGGCCGTACCGCCGACGGAGGTCGAGGTGGAGGTGGTGGCCGGGTACGGCCCGCCGTGGTGCTGGGCGGCGGCGACGGCGACCCCGGTCGGCCAGCCGTTGACCAGCACGCGTCCGGCCAGCGGCGTCACCTCGGCGAGGAGGTCGGCGCCACGGCCCTCGCCGGCGGCCTCGGACTCCGAGAGCTGGACCGTCGCCGTGAGGTTCCCGGGCAGCCGCGACAACACGGACGTGACCTCGTCGTCGTCCTCGTAGCGGACCACGACGGTCACCGGGCCGAAGCACTCCTCCAGGAGGAGGTCGTGCTCGCCCTCGGTGGCCAGCCGGGCGGCGGGGACCGTGAGGAAGCCGGGGCTGACGGTGTGCTCGCCGCCCGCGCCGGGGGTGACGGGGGACTCGACGCCGGGGAGCTTCGCGCGCTCGGCGACACCGGCGATGAAGTTGTCGCGCATGCGGTGGTCGAGGAGGACACCGGCGTCGGTGTCGCTGACAGCGGCGGTAAGCGATTTCACCAGGCCGTCACCCGCCTCGCCGGACGGCACGAGGACGAGGCCCGGCTTGACGCAGAACTGGCCGACGCCGAGGGTCATGGACCCGGCGAGGCCCGTGCCGATGGCCTCGGCGCGCTCGGTGGCGGCGGCCTCGGTGACGACGACGGGGTTGAGGGAGCCCAGCTCGCCGTGGAAGGGGATCGGGGTGGGGCGCGCGGCGGCGGCGTCGAAGAGGGCGCGGCCACCGCGGATGGAGCCGGTGAAGCCGGCGGCGGAGACCAGCGGGTGCTTGATCAGCTCGATGCCGGCCTCGAAGCCGTGGACGAGACCGAGGACGCCCGCCGGGATGCCCTGCTCGGCGGCGGCGCGGCGGATCACCTTGGCGACCAGCTCGGACAGGGCCGGGTGGTCGGGGTGCGCCTTGACGACGACGGGGTTGCCCGCGGCGAGCGCGCTCGCGGTGTCGCCGCCGGCGACGGAGAAGGCGAAGGGGAAGTTGGAGGCCGAGTAGACGGCGACGACGCCGAGCGGCACCTTGTAGCGGCGCAGGTCGGGGATCGGCGGGGTGGCGGTGTCGTCGGGGTGGTTGACGACGACGTCGAGGAAGGCGCCCTCGTCGACGATGGCCGCGAACGCACGCAGTTGGTAACAGGTGCGGGCCAGCTCGCCGTTGAGGCGGACCGGGCCGAGCGCGGTCTCCGCGTCGGCGGTCTCGACGAGGGCTTCCTTGGCCGCTTCGAGCTGGTCGGCCGCGCCGCGCAGGAAGGCCGCGCGGACGGTGCGGTCGGCGAGGGAGGCGCGCGCGCCGTGGGCGGCGCGGACGGCGGCGTCGACCTCCTGGGCCGTCGCCTCGTCGGCGACCTGCTCCCGCTGCTTCCCGGTTCGGGGGTCGACACTCCAGACTGGTGCTGCTGCCACCGGGGGTCCCTCCAACAAGTCGCGCTGCGGTCTCCTGATCACCACCAGAGCTGTTCGATATACTGAACATTGTCCGTGATGGTGAATATGCTGTTGCAGACTATAACTTCAGCTTCTCGTCGAACGAAGGGGTCACAGTCGATGGCGGCAGGCGAGGCGGGGGGCGGGGCCCAGGTCAAGTCCGCGGTGCGGACGGTCGAGCTGCTGGAGTACTTCGCGGGCCGTCCCGGGATGCACTCCCTCGCGGCGGTCCAGGAGGCCGTCGGCTACCCCAAGTCGAGCCTCTACATGCTGCTGCGCACGCTGGTGGAGCTGGGCTGGGTCGAGACGGACGCGACGGGCACCCGGTACGGCATCGGCGTGCGCGCGCTGCTGGTCGGCACGTCGTACATCGACGGGGACGAGGTCGTCGCGGCGGCCCGCCCGACCCTGGACCGGCTGTCGGACGACACGACGGAGACGATCCACCTCGCGCGCCTGGACGGCACGAACGTCGTCTACCTGGCGACCCGGCAGTCCCAGCACTACCTGCGCCCCTTCACGCGCGTGGGGCGTCGTCTCCCCGCGCACTCGACGTCCCTCGGCAAGGCCCTCCTGTCGACGTACTCGGACGAACAGGTCCGCAAGATGCTCCCGGAGACCCTCCCGGCGCTCACGGAGCACACGATCACGGACCGCGAGAAGCTCATCGAGGAGCTGCACGCCATCCGCGAGCAGGGTTTCGCCGTGGACCGCGAGGAGAACACGCTGGGCCTGCGCTGCTTCGGCGTCGCCATCCCGTACCGCACGCCCGCGCGGGACGCGGTCAGCTGCTCCGTCCCGGTGGCCCGCCTCACCCCGGCGCACGAACAGCTCGTCAAGGACGCCCTGTTCGACGCCCGTGACCGCCTGACCCTCGCGACCCGGAGGCTCTGAGCCCGTGGACATCGCCCTGCGTCCCGTGCACGGCAGCGATCTGCCGGTCTTCTTCCGGCACATGTCCGACCCCGAGTCGCTGCACATGGCCGCCTTCACCGCCGAGGACCCGAACGACCGGGACGCCTTCGACGCCCACTGGAAGCGCAACCTCGCCTCCGACGCCGTCCACCGCACGGTCCTGGTCGACGGGGACGTCGTCGGGCACGTGACGGTGTACGGGGACCCCGGCGAGCGGGAGGTCACCTACTGGATCGACCGGTACTTCTGGGGGCGCGGCATCGCGACGGCCGCGCTGCGGGCGCTTCTCGCGGAGGTCGCGGAGAGGCCGCTGCACGCGCGCGTGGCGCTCGACAACGCGGGGTCGCGGCGGGTGCTGGAGAAGTGCGGGTTCCGGGAGACCGGGCGGGACTCCGGGTACGCGAACGCGCGCGGGGCGGAGACCGAGGAAGCCGTCCTGGTCCTGGACGCCTGACGGGCCGCACATGAACGTCTGGTGAGAAAACGGGCGGGACGGGAACTCTCGACCCCGTCCCGTTCGTCCTTTTGTTCGTATGAACAGGACCATCAGGCGTACCGCCGTCTTCGCGCTGCTCCTCGTGTTCGCCCTCCTGCTGCGGGCGACCTGGGTGCAGTTCTACGAGGGCCGGGCGCTCGCGGACGACCAGCACAACCGACGGAACGCGATCCAGACGTACTCGGACCCGCTCGGGAACATCATCGTGGCCGGAAAGTCGGTCACGGGCTCCGCGAAGACCGACGGCGACCTCAGGTACAAGCGGACGTACACGAACGGCAAGCTGTACGCGGCGGTGACGGGCTACGCCTCGCAGGCGTACGCGCCGACGCAGTTGGAGGGCATCTACGCCGACGTCCTGAACGGCACGGACACCCGCCTGAAGACCGTCATGGACACGGTCACGGACCAGCGCGCGAACCCGGGCAACGTGATCACGACGATCGACCCGGCCGTCCAGAAGGCCGCGTACGACGCCCTGGGCGACAAGAAGGGCGCCGCCGTCGCGATCGACCCGAAGACCGGGCGGATCCTGGCCGTCGTCTCGACCCCGTCGTACGACCCCTCGACGCTGACCGACGCGAACACGGCCGGCGGCGCGTGGAAGAGCCTCAACGCGGACTCCGACAAACCGCTCGTCAACCGCGCGCTGCGCCAGCCGCTGCCCCCGGGGTCGACGTTCAAGCTGGTCGTGGCCGCCGCCGCACTGGAGGACGGGCTGTACGACAGCGTGGACGCGCGGACGGACAGCGAGAACCCGTACACCCTCCCGGGGACGCGGCAGGTCCTGGCCAACGAGAGCAAGTCGGCGCCGTGCCTGAACGCGTCGATCCGGGTGGCGCTCCAGTACTCCTGCAACAACGTCTTCGCGCACATGGCCGTCCAGCTCGGGCAGGACAAGGTGCGGGCGATGGCGGAGAAGTTCGGGTTCAACGACCAGGCGCAGGACGTGCCGGTGCGCGCGTACGCCAGCGTCTACCCGAAGGACATGGACAAGGCGCAGACGGGCCTGACGGGTATCGGCCAGTTCGACGTGACGGCGACGCCGCTCCAGATGGCGGCGGTGTCGGCGGCGATCGCGAACGGCGGCAAGCTGGTGTCGCCGCACATGGTCGCGCAGGTCACCGACAGCGGCGGGGACGTCCTGGAGGACATCGACGGGAAGGCGTCGACCACACAGGTCGTCAGCTCGCGCACCGCCGAGCAGCTCCAGTCGGCGATGCAGACGGTCGTCCAGGCCGGGACGGGGACGAACGCGCAGATCAGCGGGGTGACGGTCGGCGGGAAGACGGGTACCGCGCAGCACGGCGAGAACAACAGCAAGACGCCGTACGCCTGGTTCACGTCGTACGCGAAGGCCGGGGGCAAGGAGGTCGCCGTCGCGGTGATGGTCGAGCAGTCGGACGCGGCGCGCTCGGAGGTCAGCGGGAACGGGCTGGCCGCTCCCGTCGCGAAGGCGATGATGGAGGCGGCCGTCAAGTAGCGCCGTTTCACGGTGTGAATGCCGGGTGGATCGTTCCTGTGGTGAACCCGCTCCGGGTCTTCGACGTGTTACGGAATCGGGCCCCGTGACGGCCGGTCCTGCGCACGATGTTCGAAGACCCGTACGAACCACGCAAGTCGAACACTGCTACGCTTCCGCATCTCGTCCCGGTGATCTCCTCGGGGCCCCCATGTCATTCACATGCCGCACAGAAAAGGTCGCCCGTGGGCACAGTCGTGGACGACGCCGCCTCCGTGGAGTTCCATGCCTTCTTCGACCGCCACTACGCCGAACTGTCCCGGCTCGCCTACTTGTTGACCGGGGAGTCGGACACCGCTGACGATCTGGCGGCGGACGCGCTGCTGGCGCTGTGGCACCGCTGGGACCGGGTCCGCGCGGCCGACCATCCGGTGGCGTACGCCCGTGGGGTGGTCGCCAACCTGGCCCGGACGAAGATCCGCAGCGCGGTGCGGGAACGGCGCAGGATCGCGCTGTTCTGGTCGCAGCGCGAGGAGAAGACGGAGGATCCGGACGTCGCGGGCGTGGTGGACGTGCAGACCGCGCTGCGCAGCCTCCCGTTCCGCAAGCGCGCCTGTGTCGTCCTGCGGCACTCCTTCGACCTCTCCGAGAAGGACACCGCTCTCGCGCTCGGGATCTCGGTCGGTACGGTGAAGAGCCAGACCTCGAAGGGGATGGCCGAGTTGCGCAAACTGCTCGGCGCCAGTCAAGCTCCGCAGCGGGCGCGTTCCGTCATGGTGCGCGCCTCCGAGTCTGCGGGAAGGGACCGATGACGATGCGGCGGGACGTGGACGACGATCTGCGCGCCCGGCTGCAGGAGGCAACCGAGCGGCACGAACCCGACCGCGCGCGCATCCTGGCCCGGGTGGAGCGCGGCATGATGGCCGACGCCGAGCCGCAGCGCCATCGCCAGACACGCCCGGTGCTGGGCTGGGCACGGATCGTGGGCGCGACGGCGGCGGTCGCCGGGATGCTCGCGGTCGGCGGATACGCGGTGGCGTCGGTGGTGAAGAGCGAACCGCCGGCCGAGCAGACGGTCGCGGTCTCGCCCTCTCCCGAGAGGTCCCCGGACGCGACGAGCCGTCCGCCGAACTCGCCTTCGCCGACACCCGGTTCAGGTTCGGCTTCGAGTCCTTCGGCACCGAAGAGCCCGAACCCGACGCACACGGCGGAGAGTTCGCCGTCGCCGACGGGCAGCGGGACCCCCTCGGCGGGCGGCCGGACCGACGGGCCGCTGTCGTCGGACGGCTCGGTGGATCCGCACAGCAACGACTTCTGGGCGCAGAGCAATGTCACGCTCAAGACGTCGAAGCAACTCACCGCGCTCACCGTCCAGTTGAAGGTCGCGCAGACCGGCGGTGTCTCGAACACGGGCGCCTGGCGGGCGCTGCCGGAGGACGACTTCACGTTCACGGCCGCCGAGCAGGGCGGGTTCCTGGTGTACACGTGGGTCCTCAAGGAGGGGCGGATCGTGTACCCCGGGGAGTGGGTGTTCGCGGGGCAGTACGACCACGACCGGGGCGGGCGGGACGCCGGGGGCGACTCGTACGCGATCTCGGGGACGGCCGAGGGCCAGGGACGGTCGGTGGGCGGGGGCTTCTCCGGCGGCACCTCTCAGTAACGCCGACAGTTCCCGGTAACCACGGAAAAAAGTTTCCGCGAAGGCGGCAACCTTTTCCCCGCGTGCGGCAACGTCAGGGAGGCACCACCTCCCTGACCCCCGGAGCACCCCCCTTGAGCACGCACCGCAGAACCTCCCTCACCCGCCGCCGGGTCCTCGGCAGCTCCGCCATCGCCCTGGCCGGAGCCGGCACCGCGGGTGCCTTCGGCCTCGTCTCGACGGCCGCCGCCGCGACGTTCGGGTACGCCGACGACGGCAAGGAGTACGTCGTCGACACGGGTGCGCACCTGGTGTTCAGGGTGTCCAGGACGACCGGCGACCTGACCTCGCTCGTCTACAAGGGCAAGGAGTACGAGGGGTACGGCGGCAAGCACTCGCACGTGGAGTCGGGCCTCGGCAGCGCGACCGTCACGGTGCGGCAGTCGGGGTCGACGATCCTGATCAAGGCGGTGCACGGACCGGTCACCCAGTGGTACGCGGCCCGCAGCGGCCAGGACAACGTTTACTTGTGGACGCACAAGGCCGACGCGTCGTTCACGGCAACGCGTTTCATCGTCCGGCTCAAGCCCGGTGTCTTCCCCAACGAAGGTGCGGACTCCTGGATCGAGGCGTCGGACAAGGTGATCGAGGCGGGTGACGTCTGGCGGCGCGGCGACGGGACGACCCACTCCAAGCACTACTCCGGCAAGCGGGTCGCCGACTACGACTACGTCGGGTTCAAGGGAGCCGACTCGGCGCTGTGGATGGTCCGTTCCAATCATGAGAAGGCGTCCGGCGGCCCCTTCTACCGCTCGTTGCTGCGGCACTCCAACGACCTCGGCGCCGGTCTGTACGAGATCCTGCACTACAACCAGGCCCAGACCGAGCCCGAGCGCTTCGGTCTCCAGGGCCCGTACGTCCTCGCGTTCACCGGCGGTGCCGCGCCGGCGTCGTCCCTGTTCGCCGGGGGCCTCGACACGTCGTGGGTCGACGGGCTCGGGATCACCGGATGGGTCGGCACGAAGGGGCGGGGGAAGGTCGCGGGGGTCGGGCTCAAGGGGATGTCCTCGGCTCATCCGTACACCGTGGGGTTCGCCAACTCCGAGGCGCAGTACTGGGCGAGGGCCGCGAGCGGGAGCGGTGCGTTCTCGTGCGCGGGGATGCTGCCGGGGACGTACACGTTGACCGTCTACAAGGGCGAGTTGGCCGTCCACACGACGACCGTGAAGGTGACGGCGGGGGCGACGAACGCTCTCAACTCCCTGCCGATCAGCGGCGATCCGTCCACCGCGAGGACGCTGTGGCGGCTCGGGGACTGGGACGGCACGCCGTCCGAGTTCAAGAACGCGGCCCTCATGACGTACGCGCACCCCTCCGACGCGCGTGCCGCGAAGTGGACGGGGAACGTGACGATCGGCGCCGGGGACGCGGGGTCGTTCCCGGCGTACATGTGGAAGGCCGTGAACGACGGGGTGCGGATCCACTTCAAGCTGACGGCCGAACAGGCTTCCGCCGCACGGACGTTGCGAATCGGGGTGACGGACGCGTTCGCGGGCGGGCGGCCCCGGGTGACGGTGAACGGCTGGACCTCGGCGGTGCCGACGGCGCCGTCCCAGCCGTCGACCCGGTCGCTGACGACGGGCTCGTACCGGGGCAACAACCACACGTTCAGCTATCCGGTCCCGGCGAGCGCGCTGTCCACGGACAACGTGCTGACGCTGAACATCGTCAGCGGGTCGAGCGGCGAGGCGTTTCTGAGCCCGGGGACTTCTTTCGACTGCATCGATCTACTGGCGTGATGTGCGGTTCTCGGTGAGGCGGGCCTTTCCGCTGGGAAAGTGGAAAGCGGCTCCCTTGTTCGCGTAGGCAGTATTGCGGTTCAGTCGGATCGCTCCGGTGTTGGAGTCCTCGGTGAAGCCGTCGCGGGAGTTTTCGTAGGCGGTGTTGTCGTTCACCTCGTGTGCCACGGAGACTCCCCCGCCGCCGAGTTCGAAGCCGTTCCGGTTGCGGTAGGAGCTGCTTTCCTCGACGGTGACCGGGGAGGAGAACTGCCACAGGTCGAGCCCGTCTCCCTTGTTGTCGTAGAGACGGGCTCCGGTCACCTTGTTTCCGGTTCCGGAGCCGAATTTGACGGCGATTCCCTCGGTGTTTCCGTGGCTGTCCAGGTTCTGTACGAGGTTGTCGGCGGTGCCGTCGCCCCGGAGCGTGAGGCCGGTGTCGCCGTTGCCCTCGGTGGTCAGGTTCTTGAAGACGCCGCCGGTGGAGGAGGTGACGACGAGGCCCTGGCCCGGGGAGTTCTGGAAGGTGAGGTTCTCGACGGTCCAGTGGCTGCCGGTGATGGCGGCGAGGGAGGAGCCGGCGGGCAGTTTCGATCCGTCGATGCGCACCTTTTCCTTTCCGTACGCTTTCAGGGTGATCCGTGCGGAAGCGGTGCCGCCGGCCGTCGACCTGAGAGGGGCGGACGGAATGTATGTCCCTCCGCGCAGGAGAATGGTGGTGCCGGCGACCGCGTTCTTCACGGCGGTTTCGAGTTGGGTGGCGTCGTTCACGGTGACTGTCACGGACGCCGCCTGGGCGCCGTTGTCGGAGAGGCCCAGGAAGAATCCCCCGGCTCCGGCCGAGAGGGAAATCGCCGCGGCGATCGAGAGGGTACGGGTTCGGCGATGACGTCCGGTGCTGAGCCGCACGGGGTGTTTCCTTTCCTCGGGCCCCTTTGGTACGGGGGTCGGAAAGGAGTCGTCGCGGGGCCGGAAAAGGTTGCCGCCCCCGCGAAAGTTTCGATGCCTTTCGTGGGGGCGGCGAAGTGTGGCGGCACGTCAGTTCATCGTCGCCCCGATGGTCGTCGACCCGGTCGTCAGGAACGTCGTCGCCGGCAGAGTCCCGCTGGAACTGCGGGAGTTGTACACCGAGGACGCGTCCGTGGAGCGGAAGGGGGGTGTACTCACCCCGGAGTCCCAGTTGTTGCCCGACGACGTCGTCTTCGACCCCTTGCCGACCGCGCCGCCGCCGTTGCTGACGGCGAGGTTCTTGCCGAGCTTCGCGGAGCCGGTCGCGAAGTAGTAGCCCCACTTGCTGTTGGCGTACGCGGTGGTGCGGTTGACGGTGATCGCGCCGGTGTTGCTGTTCTCGGTGAAACCGTTGCCGGCGTTGCCCCAGGCCGCCGAGTTGTTGACAACGTGGGCGACGGAGGGCCCGTTGCCGCCGAGCTTGTACCCGTTGCCGTTGCCCTCGAACGCGGCGTCGCCCCAGCGGTTGACGCCGTTGCCGAAGGCCCAGGTGTGCTCGATGGTGACCGGCGAGGAGAAGGACCAGAGGTCGATCCCGTCATCCGAGTTGTTGTAGAGACGTGCTCCGGTGATCAGATTCCCGGTGCCGGAGCCGAACTTGACGGCGACGCCGTCGGCGTTCTGGCCGTGGGTGGCGGCGTCGTAGTTGCCGTAACTGTCCAGGTTCCTCACGGTGTTGTTGACGGTGTTCGCCCCGGTGAGGGTGAAGCCGGAGTCGCCGCCGTTGACGGTCTTGATGTTGTTCCAGTTGGTGCCGGTGCAGGACTGGCAGACGACGGCGCTGTCCTTGGCGTTCTGGAACGTGATGTTGGAGACGTTCCAGTAGGACGCGGTCAGTTTGAAGATCCAGGAGCCGGCTGCCATCGAGGAGCCGTCGATCTTCACGGTCTCCGAGCCGTAGGCGGTGAGGGTGATCGGTGAGGAGGAGGTGCCGTTGGCGGTGGACTGGAGTGTGGCCGTGGGGTGGTAGGTGCCGCCGCGGATCTGGATGACGGTGCCGGCGGTGGCGTTCTTGACGGCGTTCGCCAGGTCGGTGGAGTTGCCGACGACGACGGTCGCGGCCTGGGCGGGGATGGGGAGTGCCAGGGCCGCTGCGGTGCCGAGGGTGAGTGCCGCGGCGGTGGTGAGGGCTGTACGACGAGACATGGAGTGCGATCCCTTTCGTCGTGTGGGGAGTTGGGGTCTTTCAGTGGTGCGCTCGGGGACGCCGGCCCCCGAGACAGGTACGCGGAGTGTGGACGACCGCCTCCGTGTCCGTCAGTCGAGGCCGGTTCTCCGGCGGACGGTCGGCATCGGGTGGGCGGTGGTGTCCGAGCTGGGGACGCAGGGGCGGGCCAACTTGTATGCGGCGTCGGGTGCTTGGCTGGTCACGCGGCTCCGGGTGACGAGGAATCCGCGTGGGTTGGCGCCTGCCGTCGAGGGCGCGAAGACGAAGCCGTACGGGGCTCCGGTGAGGTCGGTGCGGCCCAGCGTGCGGAAGTGGCAGCGGTCGGACACGGCGGTCGCGCGGCCGAAGACGACGTCGACGTCCCCTTCGATGTGGCAGTCCGCGAAGTACTGGCGGGCGAACGCGGGAAGGGCCGACCGTGCCGTAGCGCCCGAGGGCGTTGAGGATAGACGTGTCATGATCATGCCATTTCCGTGCGTGCATGGTGCGGCTCTCCTTTTCGAAGACGGAGGTGGGGGTGGCCCGTGTCCTGCAATGCACAGGCCACCCCGCGCCGATCAGCAGCCCTTATCCCCGTTGCTGCTTCCATTCCTTCTGAGCCGCGTTCAGGTCATCGGCCATCTTGTCCAGGAACCCTTTCGCGCTCATCTTCCCCAGCAACACCTTCTGGAAGTTCGGCTCATTGTCCGCCTTGGAGATCGTGTTCCAGTCAGGCAGGTAGTACGGCAGCTGCACAATACTGGTCGACCCGTCCGTCAACGCGGCGGCAGCCAACTTCGTCGGCTCGGCTTTTCGCACCCACGTATCCCCCGCCGCCTCCGTATTGGACGGCACCTGCCCGGCGGACTCGTTGAACTTGGAGTTCTCCGCCTCGGACACCGCGAACTCGATGAACTTCCAGGCGGCCTCCTTGTTCTTGGAGGCCTTGAACACCCCGAGACCGTCGACCGGGTTGGAGACCTGAACCCGCTTTCCACCGGCGACGGTGGGCGAGGGGATCCCCCGGAACTTGCCCACGCCGAACGCCTTCACATGGTCCTGATAGGAACCGAGATTGTGGTTGAGCATCCCGATCGTGCCGGAGTCCCACTGCGCGACCATCTTCGTGAAGTCGTTGTTGAGGTCGGCGGCGGGTGTGACCTTCTTGTACAGCGCGGCGTACTTCTCCAGCGCGGTGACGTTCTTCGGATCGTTGAGGGTGGTCTTGTCGCCGTTCCAGAAAGAGGCGATCTGGGACTGGCCGTACATCGCGTCGAGGGCCTGCGCGATGGAACCGGCGCCACCTCGGATGGTGTACCCGAATTCGTTCTTTCCGGCGTCGGTGAGTTTCTCGGCGGCGGCGTAGAAATTGTCCCAGGTGGTGGGCGGCTGGAGTCCGGCTTTCTGGAAGAGGTCGGTCCGGTAGTAGAGGACGCCGTTGTTGGCGGAGGTCGGAATGGAGTAGAGCGTCCCGTCGCCACCGCCGGCGGCCTTGAGGGAAGCGACCATGTCCTTGTTGAGCTTGCTGTTCAAGGGCGACTTGGCGAGCCGGCCGTCGAGCGGCTCCAGCGCCTCCTGCGCGGCGAACCCGGCGAGCATGGCCGCGCCGACCCCGCCGACGTCGGGCAGTCCGCCGCCCCGGATCGTGGTGTCCACCTTGGACTGGTACTCGGTCGCGGCGATCCCGACGTACTCGACGTCGATGTCGGGGTTGGCCTTCTCGAAGTCGGCGATGATCGTCTTCCAGATGTCGGTGCGGACGCCGCCGTTGTTGTCCCAGAAGACGATCTTCCCGGCGCCGCTGCCCTCGGCCCCCTTCGCGCCGCTGCCGTTGCCGTCGTCTCCGCAGGCGGTGGCGGTGAGGGCGAGCACGGACCCCAGGGCGACGGCTGCGGCCACCCGGTTGTTTCTGCGGTTTCTGTTCGTCATCGGTCGGCTCTCTTCGTGTGGTGTGGTCCGGCAGGGTCGGTGCGGGGTTCCCAACAGGCTGGCTGTGCCTACGAGTTGCGGGGAGCTGATCCGGAAGCGGGTGAAGACGGCGGGGCCCGCGCGCCCGTGCAGGACGGTGGTGTCGGGGGCGGTCGTCACAGGCTCACCTCCGTCGGCTGTGCCCAGGGGGCGCCCAGCTCGGAGTAGAGAGCGAGGGAGTCGGCGGCCTTGTCCACGAGGTCGTCGATCCCGGGAACCACCCGGCGTTCTTCGCCGTTCAGGAGGTACCAGGCGCTTTCGGGCAGCGGAGAGGGGTCCGGGGCGGTGCGGATCGCTTCCACGACGGCCATGAAGGCGCCGGTGGAGTCGGGAGGGACGAGAAGGGTGGTGCTGCCTGTCAGGTGATCGACGAGGTTTTCGAGCAGGTCGGTACGGCCGTACTCGTACTCCTCCGGGCCGTGCCCGGCGCGCTGGAGGAGGACGCGGTCCTGCTTGTACCAGTAGGTGATCCGGCCCCGGCTGCCGTGGACGAGGACGTACGGCTCGCCCGGCCGCTCGGCGCACAGGGTCGCGGCGACCGTGATGGAACGACCGTGAGAGGTGGTGACGCGAACGCAGGAGGTGTCGTCGGACTCGATGGCGTTGGAGTGGAACAGCTCGGTCTCCACCCGGGCCACGTCCTCGGCGCGGACGGCGCCGTCCAGGGCGAGGGCGGTGGCGACGGCGTGGGCGAGCGGGTTGGTGAGGGCGCCGTCGACGACGTCCACCCCGCCCAGACGCCGTCTGCCCGCCCAAGGCGCACGCCGGTAGTAGGACTCCGCGCGGGCCCACGCGCCGGCTCCCCCGACCCCGGTGACCTCGCCGATCGTCCCGTCGGCGATCAGCTCCCGGATCGCGGGGACGGCATGCGAGCCGAGCGACTGAAACCCGATCTGACAGGCGACGCCCGCCTCGGCGACCCCGTCGGCCATCCTCCGGAACTCCGCGAGGGACGGCGCGGGCGGCTTCTCCAGCAGCAGGTGGACGCCTCTGCGGGCGGCGGTCAGCGCAAGGTCGGTGTGCGTCGGGATGGGGGTGCAGATCACGGCGATCCGGGCGCCGGTGGCGTCGAGGAGGGCGGCGAGGTCGGGGGACTGCCGGATGCGGTTCCCTGCGGGGCCCCCGGGGCTGGTCCCGGCGTGAGCCTCTCCGGCGGGGCTGCTCGCGACGGAGCCACTTCCGGCGCCCGCTGCGGCTTCAAGAGTGCCCAACCCCTCGGGGATCTCCTCCTGTCTCAGCGGGGTGAGTTCGCAGATGCCCGTGAGGCGGACGATGCCCTTGCCCTGGAGGCGGAGGATGTTGTCGAGGTGCCAGCTGCCGTGGCCGCGTGCCCCGGCGAGGACGATGTCGATGCTCATGGGGTCACGGCAGCCTTTCCGCGCCCGTGTGCCGTGCGGGCGCCGTCGGTCCAGGGGTGAGGGCGGACAGGGACAACAGGGCGTCGGTCAGTACGAGTTGACGGAGCATCACCCCTTCACCGCCCCCGCGCTGAACCCGGTGATGAGCCACTTCTGGATGAACGCGAAGACGATCACGACGGGCACGGCGGCGATGATGCCGCCCGCGGCGAGCGCGCCGAGGTCGACGCTGTCGGCGCTCATCAGGGTGTTGAGGCCGACGGGGATCGTCTGCTTGTCCTGGTCGCTGAGGAACATCAGGGCGAAGAGGAAGTGGTTCCAGGAGTGGACGAACGCGAAGGAGCCGACGGCGATGATCCCGGGCCGCAGCAGCGGCAGGACGACGATGCGGAACGCGGTGAAACGGTCGCAGCCGTCGACCCAGGCCGCTTCCTCCAGCGAATAAGGCACGTTCTTGATGAAGTTGCTGAGCAAAATCATCGACAGCGGCAACTGGAAGACCGTCTCGGCGATGATGACGCTCACCAGCGAGTTGATCATCTTCAGTTCGGCGAAGATCTCGAAGAGCGGGACGAGCAGCAGCGCGCCCGGCACGAACTGCGAGCAGAGCAGCGCGAGCATGAACCCGTTCTTGATCCTGAAGTCGAAGCGGGCGAGGGCGTAGCCGCCGGAGAGGGCGACGAGGGTCGTCACGAGGAGCGTGGCGACGCCGACGTAGACGCTGTTCTCGAAGTAGGTCCCGAATTCGCGCTCCGTCCACACCTTTTGGAAGTGGTCGAAGGTGATCGGCCAGGGCACGAGGGAAGTCGAGCCGGCCGGGCGGAGTGCGAAGAGGAGGATCCAGTAGAAGGGGATCAGCGTGAAGACGAGGTAGACCGAGAGCGGCAGGTAGAGCTGCCAGCGGGGGACTTCGTCCCAGGCCCGGCGGTGTTTGACGGGGCGCGGGGGTTCGGGGTCGTCGTGCGCCGGGGTGGGGGCGGTCACGGTGGTTTCCTCGGTGATCACTTGGACTCGCCTCCGAACTTGCTCAGCCGCAGATAGACCATCGAGCAGAAGAGCAGGATCACGAACGCGACCGTGGTCAGCGCGGACGCATAGCCGAAGTTGTGGGATTCCACGCTGGTGTTGGCGATGTAGAGCGGGAGGGTCGTGGTCTCGCCCGCGGGTCCGCCGCCGGTCAGGGTGTAGAGGAGGTCGACGTTGTTGAACTCCCAGACCGCGCGCAGCAGGGTGGAGAGGATGATCGCGTCCTTCAGGTGCGGCAGCGTGATGTGCCAGAACTGTTCGAGGCGGCTCGCGCCGTCGACCTCGGCGGCCTCGTACAGGTCCTTCGGCACGGATTGCAGGTCGGCGAGGATGAGGATCGCGAAGAACGGCACGCCGCGCCACAGGTCGGCGACGATCGCGGCGGGGAAGACGGTCGAGGTGTCCGAGAGCCAGCTCGTGCCGTAGGAGCCGAGGCCCAGGTCCGCGAGGTAACGGGTGATGCCTGTCTGGGAGTTGTAGAGCAGGACCCAGATCGCGGAGGTCAGCACACCGGAGACGGCCCACGGGGAGAAGACCAGCGCGCGGCCGAGCGCCCGCCCCACGAACGTCTGGTTGACGATCAGTGCCAGCGCGAGGCCGAACAGCAGTTGGAGGCCGACCTCGACGAAGACCCACTTCGCGCTGAAGGTCAGCGTGTCCCAGAACTGCGGGTCGTCGGTGAAGATCTGCCGGAAGTTGTCGAGTCCGGCGAAGCCGTCCCGCCAGGGCTTGGTGGGGTTGAAGTGCTGGAGGCTGTAGTAGAAGACGCTGAGCACGGGGTAGGCGATGAACCCCAGCATCAGCAGGGCCGCCGGTGCGATCAGCAGGTACGGGAGTCTGCGCGGGGTGGCGGAGGCCCGGTGCCGCCGGGGTGGCGGGGGCGTTTTCGCCACGGCTGCGGCTTGGGCCATGACTGTCTCTCCGTTCAAGTGCGGTGTGCGGCGGGCCTGTTCACGTGCGGCGCGCGGTCAGCGCATTCCCCCCGGGGCGGACGGCCGCCCGTTCGTGCCGTGCGGGGTGGTTCAGCCGGCGTACGGGTCCTGGACCTTGCCGGGGCGCGCGAGGAACTCGAAGTCGCAGCCGGTGTCGGCCTGCGTGATCTGCTCGTTGTAGAGGGCGCCGTAGCCGCGCTCGTAACGGGTGGGCGGCGGCGTCCAGTCGGCTCGGCGGAGCGCCAACTCGTCGTCGTCCACGTCGAGTCGGAGGGTGCGGGCGGCGACGTCCAGGGTGATGGTGTCGCCGGTGCGGACCAGTGCGAGGGGGCCGCCGACGTACGACTCGGGCGCGATGTGCAGGACGCAGGCGCCGTAACTCGTGCCGCTCATGCGGGCGTCGGAGATGCGGACCATGTCGCGGACGCCCTGCTTGAGCAGGCGGTCGGGGATCGGCAGCATGCCGTACTCGGGCATGCCGGGGCCGCCCTTGGGCCCGGAGCCGCGCAGCACCAGGACGCTGTCCGGGGTGATGGCCAACTCCGGGTCGTCGATGGTGCGTTGCATGGTCTTGTAGTCGTCGAAGACGACCGCGCGGCCGGTGTGCTTCAACAGGTGCTGTTCGGCGGCGATGTGCTTGATGACCGCGCCGTCCGGGCAGAGGTTGCCGCGCAGGACGGCGACTCCGCCCTCGGCGGCGACCGGGTTGTCGCGGGTGCGGATGACGTCGTCGTCGTGGACGACGGCGCCTTCGAGCTGGCTGCCCAGAGTGCCGTTGACCGTGGGCCTGTCCAGGTGGAGCAGGTCGGTGATCCGGGAGAGGAAGGCGGGGAGGCCGCCCGCGAAGTAGAAGTCCTCCATCAGGTAAGTCCGGCCGCCGGGACGGACGTTGGCGAGGACGGGGACGGTGCGGGCGATGCGGTCGAAGTCGTCCAGCGTGAGCCGCACGCCCGCGCGGCCCGCCATCGCGATGAGGTGGATGACGGCGTTGGTGGAGCCGCCGAGCCCGAGGACCGTGGTGACGGCGTCCTCGAACGCCTCGCGGGTGACGATCTCCGAGGGCTTGAGGCCCGTCCAGGCCAGCTCCACGGCCCGGCGTCCGGAGGCGGCGGCCATCCGCTCGTGCGCCGAGTCGACGGCGGGGATCGAGGAGGCGCCCGGCAGCGTCATGCCGAGGACCTCGGCGGCGGCGGTCATCGTGGACGCCGTCCCCATGGTCATGCAGTGACCCGGGCTGCGCGCCAACCCGCCTTGTAATTCCCGTAATTCACAGTCCGTCAGGTTTCCGGCGCGGTGCTCGTCCCAGTATTTCCACATGTCGGTGCCGGACCCGAGGGTCTCGCCGCGCCAGTGTCCGGGCAGCATCGGGCCCGCGGGGACGAAGAGTGACGGTATGTCAGCTGAGGTGGCGCCCATGAGGAGGGCGGGTGTCGACTTGTCGCAGCCGCCGAGCAGGACGGCCGCGTCGACCGGGTAGGACCGCAGCAGTTCCTCCGTCTCCATGGCGAGGAGGTTGCGGTAGAGCATCGGGGTCGGCTTCTGGTAGGTCTCCGAGAGGGTGGAGACCGGGAATTCGAGCGGGAAGCCGCCCGCCTGCCACACCCCCCGCTTGACGGCCTCGGCCCGCTCCCGCAGGTGGACGTGGCAGGGGTTGATGTCCGACCAGGTGTTGAGGACGGCGATCACCGGGCGGCCCCGGTACTCCTGCGACTCGTAACCGAGCTGGTGCATACGGGCGTTGTGCGACCAGGTGCGTAACTGGCCCTCGGTGCCGTACCACTGATGGCTTCTCAGCTCTTCCGGTGTCTTGCGAGGTGCGTTCACAGGGACCACCCGGCGGCTATGGCGGCGACCTCGGCGCGCTCGTCCTCGGGCAGCGTCCGGCTCGGCGGGCGCACCTCCCGGCGGCACAGGCCGAGCGAGGCCAGGGCCTCCTTGACGACAGTGACGTTGTTCGCGGAGCCGTTCGCGGCGCGCAGTTCCTCGAAGCGCCGGATCTGCTCCCAGACCTTCATCGCGGCCGGGTGGTCCCCGGACCGCAGCGCCTCGATCATGTTCAGCGAGACGGCCGGGGCGACGTTCACGAGCCCCGAGGTGAACCCGGTCGCCCCGGCCGAGAAGTACGAGGGCGCGTACGGCTCCGCGAGCCCCGCGACCCACGCGAACCTCTCCAGACCCGCGTCCCGGGCGAACGCCGCGAAGCGGGCCGCGTCCGGGACGGCGTACTTGACGCCGATCACGTTCGGGCAGTCGTCCGCGAGCCGCGCGAGCCGCTCCCCGTGCAACCGCGCGTCGCGGATGTACGGGACGACACCCAACTCCGGTACGGATGCGGCGATTTCACGGTGGTAGTCGACCCAGCCGTCCTGGGAGACGTACGGGTGCACCGGCTGATGGACCATCACCATCCGGGCGCCGGACGACCGTGCGTGGCGGGCGGCGTCGACGGCCGACGGGATGTCGTGGCCGACGCCGACGAGCACCGAGGCGCGGCCGGCGGCCTCGTCGAGGGTCAACTCCGTTACCGTGCGCCGCTCTTCGGGTGTGAGCGTGTAGAACTCCCCGGTGTTCCCGTTGGGGGTGAGTGTGGTGATACCGCCGTCGAGGAGGCGGCGCAGCAAGGCGCGGTAGACGGTTCCGTCGAGGGTGCCGTCCTCGGCGAACGGCGTCACGGGGACGGCGACGACATCGGCCAGGGCCGCGCGCTGGGTCTCGAACGCCACGTCGCTCATGCCCGGCCCCCGTCGTCCGCCGCTTCCTGGTCCGACTCCCTTTGCGGAAAGGCGCGTTCGACGAACGACCCGATGTGGGCGTGCAGCGCGCGGGCCGCGCCGTCCGCGTCGCCGGCCAGGGCGAGCCGCAGTATCCGCCGGTGCTCGCCCGCCTCCCGCTCCCAGGACGGCGACGACGCCCACGCCACGGCGGAGACCAGTGCGGCCTGGTCACGGACCTCGTCGAGCATCCGGCCGAGCAGCGGGTTGCCGCACGGCAGGTACAGGGCGCGGTGGAACTCCCGGTTGGCGAGGGAGCGTTCGGCCGTGTCGCCGGCCTCGTCGGCGCGGGTCAGCGCCTCGCGGGCGGCGTCGAGGGAGGCGCCCCGGCTCACCGTCCGGCGCAGCGCCTCCGGTTCCAGCAGGAGCCGTACGTCGTAGACCTCGCGCGCCATGTCCGCGTCCACCATCCGTACCGTGACGCCCTTGTACTGGCTCATCACGACGAGTCCGGTGCCGGCCAGGGTCTTGAGCGCCTCGCGCACCGGGGTCTTCGACACCCCGAAATGTGCGGCGAGTTCGGCCTCCACCAGTGCCTGACCCGGCGTCAGACGGCCGGTGAGGATGCGGCGTTTGATCTCTTCCAGGACGTACTGCGTCCGGGAGGGGATCGGCGTGGGCACAGAGGTCATGTACGCCTCTCGGATCTCGACTGAGCGGATCTCGCACATCGCGTCTCATATATGACGTACGAAGTACGACGCGTCGAAGGTAGGAAGGGGGCGAGTGGTTCGTCAATGCTTCTGGCACAAGGGAGTCGGGGGGGTTCAGAAGCGGAGCGTGTCGCCCTCCCGTGCCATCCGGGTCGGCCCGTCGAAGGCCAGCGCCGCGCGGCCCGTCGCCGTCTGCCTGGTCAGGCCCGGTCCGACGTGCGTGACGACCAGCTCCCGTACACCCGCCTTGCGCGCCGCCTCCCCCGCGTCCTCCGGTGTCATGTGCGCCTGTTCGCCTTCGCGATGCCGGTCCAGGTCCGCCTCGCACAGCAACACGTCGGCCCCTGAGGCGAGTTCGGTGAGCGCGTCGCACGGCGCCGTGTCCCCCGAGTACGCGAGGACGCTGCCCTGGCACTCCGCGCGCAGCCCGTACGCCTCCGTGTCGTGCCGGACCGCGCGGGCGGCGAGGCGGAGGTTCCAGTGCCGGACGAGGAGGCCGTCGTACAGGGGCCGGAAGTCGAGGATCCCGCTGAGGAAGCGGACGTCCGCCTTGCCGAGGAAGCCGGCCACGCGCAGGGCGCAGTCGCGGGGCGCGTACACGGGGATGGGGGCGGCCGGGGTCATGCCGCCGAACGCGAACGCGTACACCGCCGAGAGGAGGTCGGCGCTGTGGTCGGCGTGCAGGTGCGACAGCCAGATCGCCGTCAGCTTCCTGGGGTCCGTGTGCCGCTGCAACTCCGCGAACGTTCCGGGTCCCGCGTCGATCCACACCTCCGCGCCGCCGCCGCGCAGCAGGTAGCCCGAACAGGGGCGATCCGGCCCGGGGTAGGGGGAGGCGGTGCCGAGGACGGTGAGGCTCAGGGGCATGGGTCGGAGGGTACGGGCGAGGGCGGTGGGGCGTCCGGGGATCGGGGGGATCTGCCGGGATTTCGCGGGGTACTCAGACGCGGCGCTGTCCCCGGCGTCATACCTAAGGCTTTCACCCGATGTCGTACCCACCCCCTTAGACCCACGATGACCAGGCATGACGACAAGCACCTGGGCCGTCCTGCGCGACCGTGACGCGGCCCTCTACCTCACCGGCGTCGTGATCTCCGGGTTCGGGACCTCCGCGCTCTGGCTCGTCTCCGGCGTCTGGGTCAAGGACCTCACCGGCTCCGACGGGCTCGCCGCGCTCTGCATGCTCGCGATGTGGCTGCCGACCCTCGCGGGCCCTCTCCTCGGCGCCCTCGCCGACCGTTTCCCCCGCAAACCCCTCCTCATCACCTCCAGCCTCTTCCTCGCCGCTCTCCTCCCCGTCCTCCTCCCCGTCGACTCCCCCGGCCTCGTCTGGCTCGTCCTCACGGTCCTCTTCCTCTACGGCGCGACCGGCGTCGTCAACGACGCCGCCGAAGCCGCCCTCGTCGCCACCACCCTCCCGGCCCACCTCCTCCCCGACTTCAACGGCCTGCGCATGGCGATCACCGAGGGCATGAAACTGGTCTCACCACTGGCCGGCGCCGGGCTGTACACGCTGTACGGCGGACCTGCGGTGGTACTGCTGGACGCGGGGACGTTCGTGCTGGCGGCGGGGGTCTACGCGGGGCTGCGGGTGCGGGGGACGGGGGCGAGTGAGGCATCGGCGACAGGCCGACCGGAGGACGAGCGGGCGGGGGGCGCGAGGCGAACGACGGAGAGGGACGCGGCACCGGGAACGGGGCAGCCGGAGGCTGAGCGGGCCGGGGGCGCGGGCCGAACAGCGGAGAGGGACGCGGCACCGGGAACAGAGCAGCCGCAGGCTGAGCCAGCCGGAGGCGCGAGGCGGGCAACGGAGAAGGACGCGACGCCAGGAACAGAACAGCCGCAGGCTGAGCCAGCCGGAGGCGCGAGGCGGGCAGTGCGCGAGGAAGCCGCGCCGGAACGCCTCGGCGCCGGACGGCCAGGGGCTGCGCCGGAGTATCCCGGAACCGGACAGCCGGGAGACGCCACACCGGAACACCCCAGGACCGGACGACCAGAGGCTGCGACGTCGGAACACACCGAAACCGGAGAGCCAGGAGACGCCACACCGGAACACCTCGCGAGCGGCCAGCCGGAGCACGCGGGACAGGTGCAGGGGCGGCCGGCGGTGTCGGCGCGGCCTGGTGCCGGGCGGCTCCCTGCTGCGGGGCGGGCCGTGGAAGGGCTGTCCGAAGGGGAAGCCGTGGAGGACGAGGGTGTTGAAAGGGCCACGCCGGGGCGTTCGCAGCGGCTTCGACGGCTCCTCTCTCCCGCCCTCGCCGGCGCCCGCCACCTCTGGGCCCACCCCCGACTGCGGCCCCTCGTCCTCGCCGGAGGCGTCACCATGCTGTGCGCGGGCGTGAACGGGGCGCTGCTCTACGCGGTGATCGACGGCCTCGGGCACTCCCCCGCGTTCGCCGGGGCGCTGTACGCCGTACAGGGCGCCGGGTCCGTGACGGTCGGGCTCTTGTCGGGGCGGCTGCTGCGCCGGCTCGGGGAGCGGCGGTTCGCGGCGTGGGGCATCGGGGTGACGGCCGTCGCGGTGGCCCTGCGGGCTCTTCCGTACGACGCCGTCGCGCTCGTGTCCAGCGCGCTGATCGGCGCCGGCCTGCCCTGCGTGCTGATCGCGGCGTTGACGGCCGTGCAGCGGGAGACGCCGGACGAGTTGCTGGGGCGGACGGTCGCCACGGCGAACACGCTCGTGTTCGCGCCGAACGTGATCGGGCTCGGGGCGGGGGCGGCACTGGTCGAACTGGTCGACTATCAGCCGGTGTTGGTGGCACTCGCGGCCGTATGGCTGGCGACCTCCCTCCCGTTGCTGCGGGGCGGGACGGCCGGCCTGCGGACGGAGACGGCGCCCGCCCGACACGGATGAGGGACGGCGTTCCGCTCCCAACGCCGGTGAGGCTCCGCGGGTGAGACACCGACCGCCATACGGCCCTCGCCCATGAGGCACCTGCCGACACGTGCCCCCGGTCTCCTGAGGTGCTCCGGCCCCGAGACGGCTCTCCCGCGCGCAGCGGCTCCAACCGCCCCTCCCCGCTCGGCGGCGAAGGCCAACAGGGGAAACGGCACGGCCGTCACATGGTGTGCGACCTCCAGCAGGGCCGTCCGGCCGGAGCCGCCCCCTGTCCCGGGACGCCATCCGCGCCGAGCCGCTTCTGCCACGGCAAGGTGGGGTCCGGCGGGCGGCACCCCGAGCTCCCCGCCCCGGCCCGCCCGCCCCGCAGGAGCCGCTCCGCCCGTCCGCTACAGCGCCTGACTCGCCGGCTTCACCATGTTCCGAACCGTCCGTGCCTTCACGAACTCGCCCATCGCGGTCATCTCCCACTCCCCGGAGAACTGCTTGATCAATTTAGCCATCATCACCCCCGTCTGCGCCTCCGCGCCGGTCAGGTCGAAGCGGACCAGTTCCTCGCCGCTGGCGGCGTCGATGAGGCGGCAGTACGCCTTGGCGACCTCGGTGAACTTCTGGCCGGAGAAGGAGTTGACGGTGAAGACGAGGCCGGAGACGTCCTGGGGGATGCGACCGAGGTCGACGACGATGACCTCGTCGTCACCGCCGCCCTCGCCGGTGAGGTTGTCCCCGGAGTGCTTGATCGCGCCGTTGAGGATCGACAGCTTGCCGAAGTAGCAGCTGTCGATGTGGTTGCGCTGGGCCCCGTAGGCGATGACGGAGGCGTCGAGGTCGATGTCGCGGCCCCGGTAGGCCGGCTCCCAGCCGAGGCCCATCTTGACTTGGGAGAGCAGCGGCCGGCCGCCCTTGACCAGGGACACGGTCTGGTTCTTCTGGAGGCTGACGCGGCCCTTGTCGAGGTTGATCTTGCCGGCGCCGGGCGGGGGCGTGGCCGGCATCGGGGGCGCGGCGGCGGGGGGCGGGGTGGCGG
>NZ_JBTYMC010000011.1:0-52227 GCF_054880855.1 Streptomyces sp. S6
GCCCCTGTCCTCGACCCCACCCCCACCCCCGCCTCCCCCTCCCCCCGGCAACCTCCGCGCCCGCCTCACCTCCTTCGTCGGCCGTGAATCCGACATCGCGACCATCCGCGGCGACCTCGCCACCGCGCGCCTCGTCACCCTCCTCGGCCCCGGCGGCGCCGGGAAGACGCGGCTCTCGCAGGAGGCCGCGGAGACGGTGGCGGCCAGGGACGGCGTGTGGCTGGCGGAACTCGCCCCCGTCTCCGACCCCGCCGCCGTCGCGCAGGCGGTCGTGACGGCGGTCGGTGCCCGGGAGACCGTGCTGTACGGGGCCGGCGCGGAGGAGTTCCGGGCGGCGGGGGACCGGCACGACGACCCGGTGGAGCGGCTGGTCGACCACTGCTCCCGCCGCCGCATGCTGATCATCCTCGACAACTGCGAGCACGTCGTGACGGCGGCGGCCCACCTCGCGGAGGAACTCCTCGCCCGCTGCCCCGAGTTGACGATCCTCGCGACGAGCCGCGAACCCCTCGGCGTCCCCGGCGAACTGCTGCGCCCGGTCGAACCCCTCCCGGAACCGGTCGCGTTGCGCCTCCTCACGGACCGGGGAGCGGCGGCCCGACCCGGCTTCCGCCTCACCGACGACCCCGAGGCCTGCGCCGAGATCTGCCGCCGCCTCGACGGCCTCCCCCTCGCGATCGAGCTGGCGGCGGCCAGGCTACGGATCTTGACGCCCCGTCAGATAGCCGACCGCCTCGACGACCGCTTCCGCCTCCTCACCTCGGGCAGCCGCACGGTCCTGCCCCGCCAGCAGACCCTGCGGGCCGTCGTCGACTGGTCCTGGGAACTCCTCGACGAGGACGAACGGGACGTCCTGGGCCGCCTGTCGGTGTTCGCGGGCGGCTGCGACCTCGCCGCCGCCGAGGCGGTCTGCGGCCCCGCCGCGCTGGACGGCCTCGGCTCCCTCGTCGACAAGTCCCTCGTGGTGGCGGCCCCTTCGGCCGAGGGCGCGATGCGCTACCGCCTCCTGGAGACCGTCGCCGAGTACGCGGGCGAACGCCTCACGGAGTCCGGCGCCCGCACCGCCGCCGAACGCGCCCACCTCACCTACTACCGTGAACTCGCCCGCACCGGCGAGCCGTTGCTGCGCGGTCCGCGACAGGTGACGGCGGTCGAGCGGTTCCAGGCGGAGTACGAGAACCTGCGCACGGCCCTGCGCCGCGCGGTCGACGCCCCCGACGAGCAGGAGGCCCTCAGCCTCGCCCACTCCCTGCTCTGGTACTGGCAGATGCGCGACATGCGGATCGAGGCCCGGAACTGGTTCAAGGAGGTCACCGAGCTGGCCCCCGACCCCTTCGCCGGCTCGCTCCCGCACCGCGCCGAGCCGGTGTGGGAGCGGGTCACGGCTCAACCCCCGCCCTTCACGGGGGAGTTCCTCGCGGAGGCCCGAAGGGGCGCGCACCTCACCCATCTCGCCTACATGGACACGGAGATGGAGCTCTGGCAGACCCCGGAGGCCGAGCGCAAACTCGCGCTCATCAAGGACACCTACCGCCCCGGTCTGCCCCAACTCTGCTGGATCCCCGGCCTGCACGTGTTCTACGCCATGGTGCTGAGCGGCGACATGGACATGGTCCGGGACGTCCTGCACGCCAACATCGAGATCTGCCGCGCCCACCCCGCCCTCGAATGGGACCTCGCGTTCTGCCTCCAACTGCGCGGCAACTTCCTCGCCAACCGCAGCGACTGGGCCAGCGACGGCGCCCGCGACGCCGGAGAGGCGCTGGACATCTTCCGCCGGCTCGGCGACTCCTGGGGCGCCGCCGAGTCCCTGTCGGCCCGCGGTGAGGCGTACGAGCGGCTCGGCTTCCACGAGCAGGCCGGCGCCGACTACCGCGAGGCCATGGACCACGCCGAACGCCTCGGTGCCCGCGCCCAGTTGACGATCCTGCGGGTGCGGTACGCCAACGTCCTGCTGGAGGGCGAGGACCCGGCCGACGCGGTGGAGGGCGAGGCCATTCTGCGTTCGGCCATCACCGAGGCCGAGGGCTATGTCAACGAGTCCCGGCCCGCCGCCCGGCTCTTCCTCGCCGCCTGGCTCGGCGAGACCGGCCGCCGCGAGGAGGCCCGCGAGCAACTCCGGGAACTGCGCGAGGACTTCGCGCTGACCCGGTTCATGGTCTTCGAGCCGTTCATCGACGGCCTCCAGGCCTGGATCGACGCCTGTGACGGACTGACCGACAGCGCTCTGACCACCGTCCGGCGGGCCCTGACCGCCTCGGGAGCGCCGCTGTCGACGGTCATCGCGCCGCACATGCGGGCCCTCTACCTGTGCACGGCCGCGTTCGTCCTGACCAGCACCGGGGAACCGGACCGCGCCGCCGACGCGGCCCGCTGTCTCGGTGCCAGCGACGCCATGCTGCCGCCCGGCCACATCGCCCTGCGCCAGGAGCGCATGCAGCGCGTGGAGGCGGAGACGCAGGCGCGTCGGCTGCTCGGCGACGAGGCGTACGAGGCGGCGTACGCCGAGGGCGGCGGCCTCGGTTACGAGGAGGCCACCGCCCTGGTCTGACCCACGGGACACCGAGCGCGGAACACCGGGCGCGGGGCGTCGACGTCAGGTCTTCGTACGGAACTTGTGGATCGCGACCGGCGCCATCACCGCCGTGATGGCCGCCGACCAGCCGAGCGTGATCCACAGGTCGTGGGCGACCGGACCGCCGACCATCAGTCCGCGCGCCGTGTCGGCGAGCGTGGACAGCGGGTTGTAGTCGGTGAACTTCTGTAGCCAGCCCGGCATTTGGCCGGTCGGCGTGAAGATCGACGAGCCGAACTGGAGCGGGAACAGCACCAGGAAACCCATCGCCTGCACGGACTGCGCGCTCTTCATGATCACGCCGAGCGTGAGGAACACCCACATGATCGACGAGGCGAACACGGTCGCGAGTCCCACCGTCGCGAGCAGTCCGGCCCAGTTGGTGATCTCGAACCCGACGAGGACGGCGACGACCATCAGGACCGCCGTCGCGAACAGCATCCGCACGATCTCCACGGCGATCTTCGCGAAGAGTACCGAGCCGCGCCCGATCGGCAGGGACCGGAACCGGTCCATGACACCGGAGTTGAAGTCCTGGCTGAAGCCGGTGCCGACACCCTGCGACAGGGTCATCGACATCATCGCGATCATGCCGGGGATGACGTACTGCACGTACTTGTCCTGGCCGCCGCCGAGCGCCTGCCCGATGGCGCCGCCGAAGACGTACACGAACAGCAGGGTGAAGATCACCGGCATCAGCAGGGCGTCGGCCATCGACTCCGGGTCCTTGCGGATCCACAGCAGGTTGCGGCGGATCAGCGCGCCGGTGTGCCGCAGGTGCGACCTCAGCGGGATGCGGTCGTCGGTGAGGTGAACGGTGGCGGCGCTCATACGGCGACCTCCTCGCGGGGTTCGGCGGGCGTGATGTCCTCGACGGCACCGGCGCGGTGGCCGGTGAGGGAGAGGAACACCTCGTCCAGGCTGGGCAGTTCGGTGGAGATGGCCGAGATGGTGATGCCGCGCGCGGTCACCGCGCCCACCACGGCGGTCAGTTGCTCGTCGCTGAGCACCGGGACCAGCAGCGTGCCGGACTCGGCGTCCACGGTCGTCTGGGCGAGGCCGGTGATACCGAGGTCGTCCAGCATCCGCGCGAGCGGCGTCAACTCCCCGGCGTCCAGCGGCTTCACGCGCAGGGTCCGGCCGCCGACCCGCGCCTTCAGCTCGTCCACCAGGCCCTCCGCGACGACCTTCCCCCGGTCGACGACGGTCAGTTCGGAGGCCAGCCGCTCGGCCTCCTCCATGTACTGGGTGGTGAGCAGGACGGTGACGCCGTCGCCGACCATCCGCTGCACCTCGTCCCACACCTCGTTCCGCGTACGCGGGTCGAGGCCGGTCGTGGGCTCGTCGAGGAACAGGACGTCGGGGCTGCCGATCATCGACGCGGCGAGGTCGAGGCGGCGGCGCATACCGCCGGAGTACGTCATCGCGGGGCGGCGGGCGGCTTCCGTGAGCGAGAAGCGCTCCAGCAGTCCGTCCGCCCTCGCGCGGGAGTCCTTGCGGGACAGATCGAGCAGGCGCCCGATCATGTAGAGGTTCTCCCAGCCGGAGAGCTTCTCGTCCACGGACGCGTACTGGCCGGTCAGACCGATCACGCGGCGCAGCTGCCGGGGCTGCCGCAACACGTCGTAACCGGCTACCGTCGCCTCTCCAGAGTCGGGCCGCAGCAGGGTGGAGAGGATACGGACGAGGGTGGTCTTGCCGGCGCCGTTCGGCCCGAGCACGCCTCGTACGGTGCCCTCCCGGACGTCCAGATCGACTCCGTCCAGCGCCCTGGTCTCGCCGTAGTGCTTGACCAGCCCCCGTACGGTGACGGCGCTTCCCCCGCCGCTGGGCTTGATGTCGGTTCGCTTCATGTCCTCCACACTGGCAGGGGGTACCGACAAAGCGCCGACAGGCGGCCGACAGGGTGCGCGGGGAGGGGTGTCGGCGGTTTATCGGCGGGTGAACCGGGTCAGCGTCACGCCGTTCGTGAACGCCGTCCGCTCGGCCGGCTCGAACAGCGTCGGGTCGAATCCGCCGTCGAACGCCGGGATCCCGGCCCCCGCGACCACCGGATAGCTCTTGATGACCAACTCGTCGATCTCCGGCAGCAGTTGCCCGGCCAGCTTCCCGCCGCCGCAGAGCCAGATGTCGAGTTCGCTCTCCTCCTGCTTCAACTCCCTGACGAGCGCGAGGGGTTCACCGCTGACGACGGTGACGTCCGGGTGCGTCGCGGCCGGGTCGAGGCTGCTCGACACGACGTACTGGCGCAGGTGGGCGTACGGGCTCCCGATCCCGGCGTCGAGGGCGGGCCGGTAGGTGCCGAGGCCCATCAGGACCGTGTCGTAGCGCCGGTTGGGGACGTCGGTCAGACCCGATCCCGCGCGCAGGGCCGTTGGGACCGTGTCGGGGTACAGCGCGTTCGTCCCGGAAAGGTAGGCGGCGGCCTGCTCGGCGTCGCCGAAGGGGTAGAAGTCGTACTCGCCGCCGGGACCCGCTATGCGGCCGTCGAGAGAGAGCCCGACGTAGTACGAGAGCTTGCGCAAACCGACCAACTCCAGTCGTAGTACTCTGCCTGTAGTGGTGTGAAAGTTAGTACTACACATGGAGTGGTGTCAATGGCGAGACGGAACGACGAGCGCAGGGTGGCTCTCATAGACGCGGCCCTGGAGGTCCTCGCCCGCGAAGGGGCCCGTGGCCTCACCTTCCGCGCGGTCGACAAGGAGGCCGCCGTCCCGCCCGGCACCACCTCCAACTACTTCCTCAACCGCGACGACCTCCTCACCCAGTCCGGCGCCCGCGTCTACGAACGCCTCCAGCCGGACGAGGCGACGATCGAACGCCAGCGGACGGCGGGGCGTGACCGGGAGACGTACGCCGCTCTCATGCGCGAACTGGTCACCCGGGTCTCGGCGTTCCGCACGGGTTACCTGGCCCTCCTCGAACTCCGTCTGGAGTCCACCCGCCGTCCCGCCCTCCGCGCCCTCCTCACGGACCGAGTCCGCGCGGACATCGACGCGAACATCGCGTACCACGAGGCGAGCGGCCTCCCGGGCGACGCCACCGCCGTCAAGCTGCTGATCCTGACGCTGAACTGGCTGATCGTGGAGCAGCTCACGCTGCCGGAGGTGTTCGGGGAGGAGGAGCGGGAGGCGTTGGTGACGGCGGCGGTGGAGCGGATCGTGGGGGAGACCGGCTGAGGTCAGTGCTGTGCGGCCGTCGCCCGTTCCGGCATGTGCCCCGCGACGACGCGTTCGTGTCCGGTGCGCGGTCCGCGTCGTACGTCGACCGCGTACGCGACTCCCGCGACCCCCAGCCCCAGCACGGCCAACAACGCCCCTGCGACCGCAGGCGAGTTCACCCCGAACCCGGCGGCCAGCGCCAGCCCGCCGATCCAAGCACCCCCGGCGTTCGCCAAGTTGAAGGCGGCCTGGTTGGCGGAAGAAGCCAGCGAAGGAGCAGTAACCGCCTTCTCCATCACCATCAGCTGAAGCGGCGACCCCGTGATGAACGCGGCAACTCCCAGCAACGTCACGGCAAGCGCCGCACTCCACTGAGCCGACATCAGCACCGGGAACAGAGCCAGCACCACCCCCAGCGAACCCATCCCGCCGAACAGCGTCCTGCGCAGCGAGTGATCCGCGAGCCGTCCCCCGACCAGGTTCCCCACGGTCGCCCCGACCCCGAACAGCGCGAGCAGCAGCGTGACGCTGGACTCGGTGAACCCGGCGGAGCCGGTCAGCATCGGTGTGACGTAGCTGTACGCCGAGAACAGCGCGCCGAACCCGGCGACGGTGGTGCCGAGCGCGAGCCAGACGGGAAGCGACTTGAGGGCGGCGAGTTCACCGCGGAGCCCACTCGCGACGGCGGCCCCGGGACGGTCGTCCGGAATGAGAGCCGCGAGGGACGCGATCGCCGCGAGGCCGATCACGCTGACGCCGAGGAACGTGGCCCGCCAGCCGAGATGCTGGCCGACGAGGGTGGCGACGGGGACGCCCGCGATGTTGGCGACGGTCAGGCCGAGGAACATCAGGGAGACCGAGCGGGCCTTGCGCTCGGGGGAGACGAGGTTCGTCGCGACGACCGCGCCGACCCCGAAGAACGCCCCGTGCGGCAGCCCGCTCAGGAACCGCGCCGCGAGCAGCGAGTCGTACCCCGGCGCGAACGCGGACAGCGCGTTCCCGGCGACGAAGAGGACCATGAGGCCGATCAGGACCTTGCGGCGGGCCATCCGCGCGGTGACCGCCGCGAGCAGCGGGGCGCCGATGACGACGCCGAGGGCGTACGCGGAGACGAGGTGACCGGCGCTGGGGACGGAGACGCCGAGGTCGTCGGCGACGTCGGGCAGCAGGCCCATCATCACGAACTCGGTGGTGCCGATGCCGAACGCGCCGATGGCGAGGGCGAGCAGGGCGAGGGGCATGGGAGGGCAACCTTTGCGGAAGAGGGCGCGGGGGCGCGAGGGCAGGCGGGGGCGGTACTCTCATCGTACCGCTTGTTTGTTCGCCTAAGAAACAAACCCCGCCGACCTGCTATTCCGAACCCGGAACCCGGAACCCCGGCCCGTCACTCCTTCGTGAGGTCCACCCGCGCCGCCACCGGCAGATGATCACTCCCGGTCTGCGGCAGCGTCCACGACGACACCGGCTCGACCCCCTGCACCATGATCTGGTCGATCCGCGCCATCGGGAACGACGCCGGCCAGCTGAACCCGAACCCGCTGCCCGCCGCCCCCTGCGTGGACCGCATCTGGGACGTCACCCCGTTCAGCGAGCGGTCGTTCATGGTGCCGTTGAGGTCGCCCAGCAGGATCTTGCGGGGGAGCCGCTCGTCCGCGATGGCCTCGCCGAGCGCGTCGGCGCTCTTGTCCCGCTGCCGGGCCGTGAACCCGGCCTTCAGCTTCACGCGCACGGACGGCAGGTGCGCGACGAAGACGGCGACCTCCCCCTCGGGCGTCCGCACGGTCGCCCGCATCGCCCGCGTCCACCCCAACTGGATGTCCACGGCGGAGACTTGACTGATCGGGTACTTGCTCCACAGCCCGACCGTGCCCTCGACGGCGTGGTACCGGTACGTCGGCGCGAGCGCCTTCTCGTACGTCGGCACCGCGGACGCCTTCAGCTCCTCCAGCGCCAGCACGTCCGCCCCCGCCGAGGCGACGTCGCGTGCGGTGCCGGCCGGGTCCGCGTTGTCCGCGTTCACGTTGTGCGTCGCGACGGTCAGGTCGCCGCCGGTGCCGGTGCGGTCGAGGAGGAGCCCGCCGAAGAGGTTCAGCCACACCGCGACCGGCAGGACCAGCGCGATCAGGGCCGTCGCCGACCTGCGGATCAGCGCCGGCACCAGCAGCACCGGCACGAACACCGCGATCCACGGCAGGAACGTCTCGACGAGGCTGCCGAGGTTGCCGTACCGGTTCGGGATCTGGGAGTGCACGGCCATCACGCCCGTCAGCGCCAGCGCGAACGCGGCCAGCACGATCCCGCGCCGCCAGATGCCCCGGCCCCGCCACCCCGAGGCCACGCGGGTCACCAGGCGCCGGATCCGGTCTCCTCGACGTTCGGGACCGGGCCCGCCGTCCGCCGTCTCCGTCAAGTACGCCTGCTGCGCCATACCGTGTCGCCTCACTGCCCGCCGTGCACACCGTCCGTCCCCCGTGTGTACGACCCTAGGGGATGATCGGCTCCGATCCGGCCGTCCCATGACGGCCGTATGGAGACTTGGACGAGGGCGAGGGTGCGGGGAGTTCCGTTCCCGCTGTTCGTGACGGGGTCTGTGACGGAATACGGACAATCCGAATTCTTATGGGGAGCTGACGGGACGTGTCCCGGTGACGGGGCTGTTTTCCGGCGGTTTCTCCGCTGAGCCGACGGGTCGTAGCCCTTCGAGCAGAGTGTCCACGACGTCCTCGGCCAGCCCCTCCGGGAGGTCCCCGTCGGGGCGCAGGATCGAGCGGGTCAGGACGGGGCCGACGAACAGGTCGTTGATCAGTTCCAGGTCGAGATCGGCGCGGAGTTCGCCGTTCTCCTGGCCCCGGCGCAGGACGTCGAAGGCCATGCGGCGCCGGGGCTCGATGACGACGCTGTGGTAGAACGCCCAGAGTTTCGGGCTGCTCTTCATCACGGCGTGCACGCTGTAGAGGATGGTCGAGGAGCGGTGGGCCAGCCCTCTCCTGCGCAGGGCCTCCAGCAGGGTGACGAGGTCGTCGCGCATCGAGGCGCCGGTGAGGCCGGGGTCCTCCGGTTCCGCCGCGCGGATCACGTCGACGAAGAGCTCTTCCTTGTTGCTCCAGCGGCGGTAGATCGCCGCCTTGCCGACGCCTGCCGTGCGGGCGACGCGCTCGATGGAGAGCTCGGCGAGGGAGACGCCGTCCTCCAGGAGCTTCATCGCGCCTTCGATGATGGCCCGCTCGACCGCCTCGCTGCGGGGGCGGCCTCGGGGGGGAGGGGCCGGGTCCGTGTCAGTCGTCATCTGGGGATTTTCGTTCATGTGGGGGACGGGTGCGGCGGGGGGTGGGCAGGAAGGGCCGCCGGGGAGGCGTCAGCCCTTCCGTGTTCAGCGCTTGTGCGCCAACTCACCCTCCTTCTGCTCCCCTTGAGCCTCCGCCGGCGGCTTCCCCGGCAGGAACAGCGCGACGACGACGGCGCCGATCACCGCGACCCCGGCTCCCCAGAACGCCGTCACGTGCATCGCGTGGAGGAACGCGTCGTGCGCCGGGTCGATCAACTCCCGCCCGCGCGGCCCGAGTTTCGCCGCCACGCCGAGCGTCGCCTCGATCGACTCACCCGCCGTCTCCCGCAACCCGGGAGGCACGGCACCGAGACGGCCGTCGATGCCGTCGCGGTACGACGTCGACAGGACCGACCCGAGGACGGCGATCCCGAGCGCCCCGCCGACCTGGCGGAACGTGTTGCTGAGGGCCGACGCGGAGCCCGCCTTCTCGCGGGGGAGGGCCTGCATGATGACGACCGAGGTGGGCGTCATGATGTGGGCCATACCGGCGCCCATCAGGAAGAAGATGACCTCCAGGATCCAGATCGGCGTGTCCCGGTCGAGCGCCGCGAAAGCCACCAGCGTCCCCGCGATCACCACGAGCCCGGCGGTCGTCGTCGCCTTGTTCCCGAACCGGTCGACGACCAGCCGGGCGCGCGGCGCGAAGACCATCTGCGCGACGGCCAGCGGCAGCATCAGCAGACCCGTCTGCAACGGGGAGTAACCGCGCACGCTCTGCGTGTAGAACACCGAGAAAAACGTCACACCCATCAGCGCGAAGAAGACGAGCGCGATCGCCGCGATGGCCGCCGAGAACACCTTGTTCTTGAAGTACGTGATGTCGATCGACGGGTGGTCGCTGCGCTTCTCGTGGACGACGAACCCGGCCAGCACCGCGAGCCCCGCGAGGATCGTCGCAAGGACGGTCGTGTCCGTGAAGTCCGCCAGCTCCCCGCCCTTGATGATCCCGTACACCAGAAGGACCAGGCCGACGACGGACAGGGCCACCCCCAGGGGGTCGATCCGGCCGGGGTTCGGGTCACGGGAGTCGGGGACGAGCCACACCATCAACGCGACCGCGACGATCACGATCGGGACGTTGATGAGGAACACCGAGCCCCACCAGAAGTGGTCGAGCAGGACCCCGCCGGTGATCGGCCCGATCGCGATCGCGAGACCGACGCCGCCCGCCCAGATGCCGATCGCCTTGGGCTGCTCCTCGCGCTCGAAGACGTTCATCAGGACGGCCAGCGTCGCGGGCATCACGAACGCCGAGCCGAGCGCCATCAGCGCCCGGAAACCGATGAGTTGACCGGGGGAGGCGGACTCGGCGGCCAGCGCGGAGCCGATCCCGAACACGACGAGCCCGCCGATCAGGACCTTCTTGCGGCCCATCCGGTCACCCAACAGCCCCGCGGAGAACAGGAGTCCGGCGAAGACGAGCGTGTAGGCGTTGATCGCCCACTCCAACTCGCTCTGCGTCGCGCCGAGTCCGACCGGGGCCGGGGTGGAGATGGTCTTGATCGCGACGTTCAGGATCGAGTTGTCCAGGACGACGATCAGCAGGCTCAGCATCAGCACGCCGAGGATCGCCCAGCGTCGTCTGTGGACGGCTTCCGGTATCCGGGGTGCCGCGGGTGCGGCTGGAGTGGTCATGTTCCGAGCCTAGGCCGAATTCCGATACGGCACCGATCCGTATCGTAAAGATTTACCTCTCTCTTACCCGTAGGGGGCGGGGGCCGGGGAAGGCGGGGGCGCTCTGGCTCCCGTAGTCCTCAGGTGCGACCATGGGAGTGATCCGGGGACGCCGTAAGGGCGCTTCGAGATGACAGAAGGAGCCGTTGCCATGACGCAGCTTTCGGCTGCCCAGAACAAACCCTCCGACGGCGGCAAGACGCTGTACGGAGGAAAGGGCACCCGCCGCATCACGGTCCGCGACATCGCCCTCGCCAAGGAGCGCGGCGAGAAGTGGCCCATGCTCACCGCGTACGACGCGATGACCGCGTCCGTCTTCGACGAGGCCGGGATCCCGGTGATCCTGGTCGGCGACTCGGCGGGCAACTGCCACCTCGGCTACGAGACGACCGTCCCCGTCACCCTCGACGAGATGACGATGCTCTCCGCCGCCGTCGTCCGGGGCACCACCCGCTCGCTGATCGTCGCCGACCTCCCCTTCGGCTCCTACCAGGAGGGCCCCGTCCAGGCCCTGCGCTCGGCCACCCGCCTGGTCAAGGAGGCCGGCGTCGGGGCGGTCAAGCTGGAGGGCGGCGAGCGCTCCCACGGCCAGATCCGCCTCCTCGTCGAGTCCGGCATCCCGGTCATGGCCCACATCGGCCTGACCCCCCAGTCCGTCAACGCGATGGGCTACCGCGTCCAGGGCCGGGGCGAGGAGGCCGCCCAGCAGCTCCTGCGCGACGCCAAGGCCGTCCAGGACGCCGGCGCCTTCGCGGTCGTCCTCGAACTGGTCCCGGCGGAACTCGCCGCCGAGGTCACCCGCGTCCTCCACATCCCGACCGTCGGCATCGGCGCGGGTCCCGAAACGGACGCCCAGGTCCTGGTGTGGACCGACATGCTCGGCCTGACCTCCGGCCGCGTCCCCAAGTTCGTCAAGCAGTACGCGGACCTGCGTCAGATCATGACCGGCGCGGCGCGCGCCTTCGCCGAGGACGTCGTGGGCGGAACGTTCCCGCAGGAGGAGCACTCCGTCCACTGAGTGAGCGGCCCTGAGCCATCTCCGGCACGACGAAGCAGCCCGCCGACCGTCCCCCGTCGGCGGGCTGCTTCGTCGTGCGGGCCCCTTACACCGACTCCCGCCACCCGTTCGTGATCGGCAGCCGACGGTCCTTGCCGAAACCCTTCGCCGAGATCTTCGTGCCCGGCGGGTACTGGCGGCGCTTGTACTCGGCGGTGTCGACCATGCGGAGGGTCTTGACGACGAGGTCGCGGTCGTAGCCGGCGGCGGTGATCGCGTCGGCGCCCTGGTCGCGGTCCACGTACAGCTCAAGGATCGCGTCGAGGACGGGGTAGTCGGGGAGGGAGTCCGAGTCGACCTGGCCGGGGCGAAGCTCCGCGCTCGGGGGCTTGGAGATGGAGTTCTCCGGGATCGGCGGGGTCTGGCCACGGGCGGCTGCCGCGCGGTTGCGCCACTCCGCCAGGCGGAAGATCGAGGTCTTGTAGACGTCCTTGATCGGGCCGTACGCGCCGACGGAGTCGCCGTAGAGGGTCGAGTAACCGACCGCCAGCTCCGACTTGTTGCCGGGGGCCAGCACGATGTGGCCCTCCTGGTTGGAGACGGCCATGAGGAGGGTGCCGCGCAGACGGGACTGGAGGTTCTCCTCGGCGAGACCGGTCAGCTCGGTGGACGCCATGTACGCGTCGAACATCGGGGCGATGGAGATCGTCCGGAAGTTCAGGCCGGTACGCCGCGCCAGCTCCGCCGCGTCCCCCTTGGAGTGGTCCGAGGAGTACTTGGACGGCATGGAGATGCCGTAGACGTTGGCCGCGCCGACCGCGTCGCAAGCGATTGCCGCGACGAGCGCGGAGTCGATGCCGCCCGACAGCCCGATCAGGACCGACGTGAAGCCGTTCTTCTCGACGTACGCCCGCAGGCCGACGACCAGCGCCGAGTACACCTCCTCGTCGTCGTCGAGCCGCTCCGCGTAGGCGCCGTGCCGCGTCGCCTCGTACGCCGGGACCGGCTCCTCGGTGAGGACGACACGGTCGATGCGCAGCCCGTCGTCCACCAGGCCCGTCGGGGCGGTGGCGGAGGCGGCGGGGAGGTCCAGGTCGAGGACGACGCAGCCCTCGGAGAACTGGGGTGCGCGGGCGATCACCTCGCCGCTCGCGTCGACCACGATCGAGTCGCCGTCGAAGACCAGCTCGTCCTGGCCACCCGTCATCGCGAGGTAAGCGGTTGTGCAACCGGCCTCCTGCGCGCGCTTGCGGACCAGCTCAAGACGCGTGTCGTCCTTGTCCCGCTCGTACGGCGAGGCGTTGATCGACAGCAGCAGACCGGCCTCGGCGGAGCGCGCGGCGGGCACCCGGCCGCCGTCCTGCCAGAGGTCCTCGCAGATGGCGAGCGCGACGTCGACACCCCGCACCCGGACCACCGGCATCGTGTCGCCGGGCACGAAGTAGCGGAACTCGTCGAAGACGCCGTAGTTCGGCAGATGGTGCTTGGCGTACGACAGGGCCACCCGACCCCCGTACAGCACCGCGCCCGCGTTGCGCGGAGCCCCCGCCGGCTGGCCGAACTTCGGCTGCGCGGCGTCGGAGCGGTCGAGGTAGCCGACGACGACGGGGAGGTCGCCGAACCCCTCCTCGGCGAGCCGCGTGGCAAGCGTGTGCAGCGCCGCCCGGGACGCCTCCACGAAGGAGGTGCGCAGCGCGAGGTCCTCGACGGGATAGCCGGTCAGCACCATCTCGGGGAACGCCACGAGATGCGCTCCCTGCTCGGCGGAGTGCCGGGTCCAGCGGAGCACCGCCTCGGCGTTGCCGGCGAGATCACCGACACGGGAGTCGATCTGGTTCAGGGCAAGACGAAGTTGAGGCACGTCTCGCAGTGTAATCGTCAGAGCGACGCGATGGGGTGGTGCGCGGTGTCGGCCACCTCACTGCGAAGGCCCGCACCGCACACCACCCCAAGCGGTTACCGCTACTTCTTCTTGTACGAATCCACGTAACCGATCGCGGGCGAGCCCACACCGGTCACGTCGTCGAAGCCCTTCACGGCCTTCAGCGAGCTGTCGTGGCCGAGGGTGCGGACGGACGTCTCAAGGCCGCCCGTCGCGTCGAACCCGTTGAGGAAGGCGACGCGGGCGACCGCGAGGCCCTTGCCGGTCGGGTTGTCGGTGACGTCGTGGTACACCTTCGTCCCGAACTTCGCGTAGATCTGCGGGTTCGCGAAGCCGATCGCCTTGCCGCGCGCCTGCTGGGCGAGCGCCTGGACGGCGGCGATGACCGGCGCGGCGAGCGAGGTGCCGCCGATGCGGTACTCGTTGTACTGCTGCGTGCCGTCCGGGAACGTCTGGGTCTGGCCGACCCGGAAGCCGGTGTTCGGGTCGGCGATCGCGGCGATGTCCGGCAGGACCCGGTTGCCGTCGGCGCTGTTGGCCTTGGCGAGCGCGTCCGGCACGACACCCTTCTGGTAGAAGGGCTCGGGAACGTTCTTGCTGGTGCCGCCGCCCGCGCCGGAGGTGAACGCCCCCGGGAACCCGGTCCAGCTCTTGCCGTCGGCCGACAGGTTCGCCTTCGTGGTGCCCCAGCCGGTCTCCCACAGGTACTTGTCGCCCTTGCCGACCGCCAGCGAGGTCCCGCCGACCGCCGTCACCCACGCCGAGTTGGCCGGGGTCTCGACCTGCTTCTTGCCGCTGTTGGCGGCCTGGTCGCCGTCGTCACCCGACGAGAAGTAGAAACCGATTCCCTCGACCGCGCCGAACTGGAACGTCTGGTCGTAGGCGGCGGCCGAGTCGGGCGTCTGGTTGCCCTCCAGGTCGGCCCAGGAGTTGGAGACGATGTCGGCGAGGTGGTTGTCGACGACCTTGTTCAGCGCGTCGAGCAGGTCGGGGTCGTTGCAGGAGGCACCGCCGACGTACGTCACCTCCGCGTCCGGCGCGACCGCGTGCACGGCCTCGACGTCGAGGGTCTCCTCGCCGTACCAGCCGGACGCGTCGCACTCCTTCGCGCCGGTGTGCGTGTACGTCTTCGGCAGCACCTGCTTGAGCTGACCGGTCTTCCACTTCGCGTCGCCGTGCGCCTTGGCGTAGGTCTGCGCGTCGAACGCGATCGTCGGGGAGGCGAAGGCGTCCGTGATGGCGATACGCACCCCCTTGCCGGTGTACTTGCCGGCGCCGTACGCGGCCCGCAGCTGCTTGCCGGTGTAGCCCGACACGGCGTACGGGACCTTCGTGCCGTACGCGTCCGGCAGCGTCTTCGCGATGTTCGAGCCGTAGTACGTGGAGAACGGGCCCGCGACCCTGAACGCCTTCTCCGGGCCGGGGAGTTGGTCCTTGGCCTGGGCGCGGTGCGGCGCGTTGTCGAGACCCGTGACGGTCAGGACGGCGCCGTTCAGGTCCGCCGGGACGGTGGCCGCCTTGGCGGGGGCGCGGTAAGTGTGGCCGCCCTTGGTGTAGTTGTGCAGCTGCGTGCCGAACGCCCGCTCCACGGCGGCGACATCGCCGCTGACCGACACGTAGTGCTGTGTCGTGCCGGTGACTTGGAGACCGGCCTTGGTCAGCCACGCCTGAACCGCGGCCACCTGTGCCTTGGTCGCGCCGAAGCGGTCCTTCGCCTCCTGGGCCGTCAAGTACGTTCCGTACGCGGCCGAGTTCGGGTCGGAGACGGCCTTCGCGAGGGCGGCGAGGCCCTGCGCGTCCCGCCCCGCGAGGTAGACGCGGGCATCGACCTGGGCGCTGTCCGGCGTCGAGCCCTTGTCCGCCTGCGCGGTGGCCCACGCCGGCTTGGTCCCGGCCAGCGTGGCGCGGGCCGGGGTGTTCGCGGCGTGGGCGGCGGGTATGCCGAGCGCCAGCGCACCGGCGACCATGGGCAGCGTCGCCGCCAGGCTCACTCCGGTGCGCAGCGCGGCGCGGTTGGATCTCATGAGACCCCCTGTTTCGTGGTTCGTCACGGGTGGATCGCCCGAGGTGGCTGCCACTCTCGCCATGAACCGTTCATGCCAGGGGAATGCGATGGTTAAGAGGAACCCAAGTGGGGTACCGCTTGGGGGGTTTCGGGTGATTCGTACGTGAACCGTAGGGAAAACCCTATGGCCCTTGAAGGCCTCTTTTCAGGGCTTCTCCCTCAGGGCTTCGCCGCCGCCCCCCGCTCCTTGAGCATCCCGGCCATCAGCTCGATCTCCGACTCCTGCGCCGCGACCATCCCCTGGGCCAGCCGCTTCTCCACGCCCACCGCGCACTTGGCGACACAGCCCTGAGCCATGTGCACCCCGCCCTTGTGGTGGGCGGTCATCAACTGGAGGAAGAAGACCTCCGCCTGCTTGCCGCTGAGTGAACGCAGCTTCTCCAGTTCGGTGTTGGTCGCCATGCCGGGCATCAGCGCGCCGTCCTTGCCGGAGGCCATGTCACCCATGCCCATCCAGGTCATCGGCGCCTGCGCGGACACCTTCGGCAGGCCCCACAGGTCCAACCAGCCGATCAGCATGCCGCGTTGGTTGGCCTGCGTCTGCGCGATGTCGTACGCGAGCCGCCGGACCTCCTCGTCGTCCGTGCGGTCGCGCACGATGTACGACATCTCAACCGCTTGCTGGTGGTGGACGGCCATGTCCCGCGCGAACCCCGCGTCCGCGGAGTCGGCCGCGGGCACCGGCAGGGTCTGCCCGGAGCCGTTGTCCTGCGCGACCGCGTACGTGATGCCGCCGGCCGCCAGCAGCGCCACCGCCGCAGCGCCGGTGACGAGTCCCGTGCCGAGCTTCACTGCGCCAGCCCGTTCGTGCACGCCGCGCCCGGCTCCGGGGTCTGCTCGCCCTGGACGAACTTCGCGAGGAACTTGTCCACGTCCGGGTCGGTCGCCGAGGTGGCCGTCCGCTGGTGGCCCCACGCCGTCAGCATGATCGGGTCGGCCTGCTTGTCGTCCGGGCTCATCAGCGTGTACGGCGTCTTCCTGACCTTCTCGGCCAGCGCGTCGACGTCCGCCTTCGGGGCCTTGTCGTTGTACGTCACCCAGACCGCGCCGTGCTCCAGCGAGTGCACGGCGTTCATGTCGTCCACGGGCTTCCGGTAGACGTCGCCGTTGCAGTTCATCCACACGGCCGCGTGGTCACCGCCGACGGGAGGGACGGTCGGGTAGACGACCTTCTTGGTCACATGCGTACGCCCCAACGTCCCCTTCCACGTCTTGACGCCGTCCGACCCGGCCTCGAACTTCCCCGAGGACTTGGCCTCGTCGACCGCCTTCGCCTCGTTGTCGTCCTTGCTCTTCTGGATCACGAAGACCCCACCGACCACCAGCCCGGCGACCACCACCACACTCCCCACGACCATCAGCAACCGATTACGCCGCTCCCTGGCCTTCTCGGCCCGCCGCATCTCCTCTATTCGCGCCTTGCGCTCGGAACTGCCGGTCTTGTCAGCGGAACCCATGGGTCTGTGTCCTTCTCGAAGGCGGGGACGGTGGGGGTGTTCGAGGTGTTCGAGCGGGCTGATCGTAATGCGGGAGGTGAGCGCCGGTGTAGAGATGTCATGGCCAAGGGACGGCTGGTTCGGAAGTGACGACGCGATACGCGCCCTATGCGCCGGAATGCTCGCTGCGGAAGCGGTGGCCTTCAGGGCTGACGACCTCGCCCGCACCCCCCGAACCACGGACGACCAGCTCCCACCCCGGCAACGCGACGTCCTCGCGACGGAACTCCGCGCACGCCGACGTCGTCCCGAGCGCCTCCCGGTAGAACCGCCGCGCCTCCTCGGGACGCCGGCAGCGCAGCGGCATCCGCACCGGCAGTCCCTGCCCGGTGCCCAGCGGGTCCAGCAGGGTCGCGATCCGGCCCCCGGGTCGAACGCCCACCCCGGGACACCGAAGAGGTGAGTGGCCGTCCCGTGCGGGTATTCGTGAGACGGGCGAGGCCGGGCATTACGGATGTCAGTCCGAACAGGCAAGATGGGTGGGACAGCGGTACACCTGGCGTACGTGAGGCGTTCAGGAGGGGGCCGGATGGGTGATCATGGTCCGCAACGCGTACGAAACGGTGTTGTGGTGTGATGCTCGGGTGCCCGACCGCCTCCCGAAGGGACGAGGGGCCGGCGGCCTGACCAGCAAGGATGGGGAAGCGGAAGATGGACAAGCAGCAGGAGTTCGTGCTCCGGACGTTGGAGGAGCGCGACATCCGGTTCGTACGTCTGTGGTTCACGGACGTGCTGGGCTTCCTCAAGTCCGTGGCGGTGGCCCCGGCCGAACTTGAGCAGGCGTTCGACGAGGGCATCGGCTTCGACGGCTCCGCCATCGAGGGCTTCGCCCGCGTGTACGAGTCCGACATGATCGCCAAGCCGGACCCGTCCACCTTCCAGGTCCTCCCCTGGCGCGCGGAAGCGCCCGGCACGGCCCGGATGTTCTGCGACATCCTCATGCCCGACGGCTCCCCGTCCTTCGCGGACCCCCGCTACGTCCTCAAGCGCGCCCTCGCCCGCGCCTCCGACCTGGGCTTCACCTTCTACACCCACCCCGAGATCGAGTTCTTCCTCCTGAAGGACCGCCCCCTCGACGGCACCCGTCCCACCCCCGCCGACAACTCCGGCTACTTCGACCACACCCCCCAGAACATCGGCATGGACTTCCGCCGCCAGGCGATCACCATGCTGGAGTCCATGGGCATCTCCGTCGAGTTCTCGCACCACGAGGGCGCCCCCGGCCAGCAGGAGATCGACCTCCGGTACGCCGACGCGCTCTCCACCGCCGACAACATCATGACGTTCCGCCTCGTCATGAAGCAGGTCGCGCTGGAGCAGGGCGTGCAGGCGACGTTCATGCCGAAGCCGTTCTCGGAACACCCCGGTTCCGGCATGCACACGCACCTCTCCCTCTTCGAGGGCGACCGCAACGCGTTCTACGAGTCCGGCTCCGAGTACCAGCTCTCCAAGGTCGGCCGCTCCTTCATCGCGGGCCTGCTGAAGCACGCGGCGGAGACGTCCGCGGTGACGAACCAGTGGGTCAACAGCTACAAGCGGATCTGGGGCGGCACATCGCGCACCGCCGGAGCCGGCGGCGAGGCCCCCTCCTACATCTGCTGGGGCCACAACAACCGCTCCGCCCTCGTCCGCGTCCCCATGTACAAGCCCGGCAAGACCGGCTCCGCCCGCATCGAGGTCCGCTCCCTGGACTCCGGCGCGAACCCGTACCTGGCGTACGCGCTGCTGCTCGCGGCCGGCCTGAAGGGCGTCGAGGAGGGCTACGAACTCCCCGCGGGCGCGGAGGACGACGTCTGGGCCCTCTCCGACGCCGAACGCCGCGCCATGGGCATCGAACCCCTCCCCCAGAACCTCGGCGAGGCCCTCTCCCTCATGGAACGCTCCGACCTCGTCGCCGAAACCCTCGGCGAGCATGTCTTCGACTTCTTCCTGCGGAACAAGCGGCAGGAGTGGGAGGAGTACCGGTCCGAGGTGACGGCGTTCGAGCTGCGGAAGAACTTGCCGGTGCTGTAAGGGCAGGTCAGGGCGGGTTTCCCGCCGGGCACACGAGTGGGGCCGACGGTTCGTGACCGTCGGCCCCGCGTCGTCTCAGTGCCCGTGGGCCGTCTGTGGGCCGTCCGGCGCCGGATCGGTGGCCGTGTACAGGTCGTTCACGGCGTTCCGGGCCCGCGCGTCGCTACTCGGCATGAGGTGCGTGTACACCCGCAGCGTGAACCCCGGATCGTTGTGCCCAAGGTAGTGGCTCAGCGCCTTGATGTTCTCCCCGGCGTTCAGCAGCACGGACGCGTAGAAGTGCCTCAGGGCGTGCATCCCGTGTTCGCGGGCCGCCTGGTGGCGCTCACCCTGCTTCGGCTCGGGTATCACGCCGGCCGCCACGAGGGCGGGCTTCCAAGCGCGGTCGTTGAAGTCGGTCCGCCGGACCGCGCCCGCGCCGTCGAGGCGGGTGAACAACAGCTTGCGCGTCACCATGCGGCCGTCCTTCCGCAGCCACGGCAGGGTGACCGGGACCGGCGGGAACTCCTTCATGTGGAGCTTGAGGACGTCCGCGACACGATCGGGCAGGGGGACGTCACGGAGCTTGTCCCGCTTCGGCGGGCCGAAGACGAGACCACCGGACGTCACCTTGACCTGGTTCACGATGTGCAGCCAGCCCGACTCCCAGTCGATCTCATCGACAGGCAGTCCGAAGATCTCCCCTTGCCGTAGGCCGCATCCCGCTCCAAGGTCGACCGCCGCGCGGAAGCGCTCCGGAAGCGCCTCTCGGACGCCGAAGACCCGTTCGGCCGTCCACGGCACCACGCGGCCGGTTCCCGGCGCGGGAGGGCGTACGGATTGCGCATGGCACGGGTTCTTGGCCAGGTGGCCGTCATCCACGGCCGCGTTGAGGATGGTCGACACGTTGTTGTAGATCACGCGCCGGTACGACGTCGCCGGTACGGCCTGCTCCAACGCGCTGAGCCAGTCGCGAATGTGCTCGGGCTTGAAGGAACCGAGGGGGCGTGACCCGAGGTAGGGGATCGCGTGGCCGCGAACCGAGGAGGTGACCGTCTCTCGGGTCGTGAGGTCGGTGGTCTGAGTCTTCAGCCACTTCTCGGCGTACTGCCGGAACGTCGTTCGACTGGCTTTCGGGTCGACGTAGTTGCCGCTGCCCATGTCGGTCTCGATCTTCGAGAGCCATTTCTCAGCGAGGCGCTTTTGTCCGTCGGGGTAGCTCTTGGACTTCTCGGTGCCGTCCGGGCCGATGTAGCGGGCGCGGTAGCGGAGGCCGGTGCCGTGGCGGTCGGTCTTGGTGCGGACGGTCTTGCCGTCTGCGGTGGTCTCGGTCTTGAACCAGCGGTCTTGGATGTGGCCAGCCATGGGGGCTGACTCCCTTCTCGGTAGCAGGGCGCGGCGGGCGTGGTGGGCGCCGCCGGGCCGGTTTTTGGGTGTGCTGGGCCGGGCCCGCTACTTGCTAGGGGCCTGGTCATCGGGGAGTTGGGTTGCTAGTGGGGTTGCTACCGGTAGCGGGTGGGGGTGCTACCGCTAGCGGGGCCGGGCGGGGCCGGGGTGGTTCCGGCGGGCTGGTTTCGGGGTGTGCCGGGTGGGCTCTGCTAGGTGCTAGGGGCCTGGTCAGTGGGGGGTTTGGGGCGCTAGGGGTGTTGCTAGACCTAGCGGGGCCGGGTGCTAGGTCTAGCGGGCCCACTGGGGGTGTTCCGGCGGGCGGGGTTCGGGCCTGTTTCGGGATGTGGTCGGGTGTGGTCGCTTGTTGCTTCCGTGCTGATCAGCGAGGGTCCGGGTTGCTATCGGGGTCGCTTGCGCAAGCGGGTCCTGTTGCTTGCGCAAGCGGGCTTCAGAGGGTGGTCAGGGAGGTGGTGACAGGGAGTGCCGGGTGTCTTCCTGAGGGGGTTTCGGGGGTGGTGGGGGTGTGCCTCCCTGCCTCCCTGAGGGGGTGTTAGTGCTGGCCAGATGGAGGGAGGCGGGTCAGGGAGGGGGTGAGGGAGTTCTCCCTGTCTCCCTTGGCCGACGGGGGTTGCCTCCCTGCGGGGCGGCGGCCCCCTTTACCCCCTCTACCGGGCTGGTCAGAGGCCGTTACCGGGGGCTCTACCGGGGTAGAGGGCTCCCCCTTACCCGGGGCCCGTGAGGACGGGCCGCGCGGGCGGTCCGGGGAGGAGTGCGGCCGGGGTCCGGGGTAGGGCCGGGGGGCTTTACCGGGGGCTCAGGCGGCGTCGTCGAGGGCGGTGCGCTCGTTCTCCCAGGCGTGGACGGCGGCGGGGTTGAAGCGGAGGTAGCGGCCGACGCGGAAGCCGGGCGGTCCGATGCGCTTGCGGCGCCAGGCGTAGACGGTTTCGACGCTCGGGAGGCTGAACATGGTGACCAGGTCCTCGGGGGTGAGGTAGCGGTCCGGGAGTCCGCCGCGCAGGGTGGCGCGGGGGTCGGCCGGCGGTTGGGTGGCCATGACGCTGGTTACTCCTCGTGTCCGGGGTGCGGTGCGTGGGAGTGGTGCCGGGTGGTCGTCCTAGAGAGCTGGCGATTCCAGCGTCCGCAGCATCCGCAGCGTCCGCACGGCGTGTTCGTGCAGGTCGGCGGGGGTGTGTGGTGCGGACGCTGATGCGGACGCTGCGGGTGCCGGACGGCTGTAGCGTCCGCAGCGGTGACGTGTCCGGGCCACTCGTGTGTGGCCCGGCCCGGCGGGTTGTCCGGTGACGTCAGTGCAGGTGGGGCGGGGGTTCGAGGTGCCCCGGCGGGGCCACCTCCGGCCACAGGGGGCCCTGTTCGGGTGCGGACGCTGCGGACGCCGGTTCGGGTTCGTCGGGTGCGCGGGAGAGGGTGAGGAGCTTGTGCCGGGTCCGGTCGCGGCTACGCTGCGTGTCGTCCACGGTGATCCCGACGGACCGCAGGAGCGGGGCGAGGCGCTTGACCCTGCCGCCCGCGCGGGTGGCGTCCACGGGCCAGTTCTTCGGCCTCACCAGCGGCATGGGGAGCGCTTCGAGCAGCTGCCCGGCGGTCCCCTGCCACGTGCCGGTCCGGTCGACGAGCGCGGCGATGGCCATGGCGAACGCGTCGCCTTCCATGGCGTCGGTGGCGACGTTCGCGGAGGTGGCCAGGTAGTCCCCGAGGGTGTTCCAGCCTTGGGTCCGGTCGACGGCCGCCAGCACGCGGGCGAAGTCCGCCATGCGCGGCATGCTGTCCAGTTTTATGGACGGCAGGACCGCCAGCACGCACGCCAGCACATCGAACAGGGCCCCGAGGACGGCGGGCCTCACCACGTCGAACGTGGCGTCGAGTTCCTCTTCGGAGCGGCGCCGGACGGAGTCGATGAGCTGGAGATCGAGCATCAGCACACGTTCCGCGAGGTCCCCCGCGAGCGTCCCGGCCTCGATGGTGGTCATGGCCAGCACGCGCCGGAAGGTGAGGACCACGACGTCGTCGTCGGTGAACAGGGCGCGCTCCACGACCCCGTCACCCGTCACGGCCTTGCACAGGGTGTCAGAGAGCCACGGCGGGATCGTGCTCACGTTGTCCAGGCACAGCGCCCACGAACTGAACGCCTGCCGCGACCACTCCTTGCCGTCACGCGGCTGACTGCGCTTCGCGGCCGGGGACGGGTCGATGAGATTGATGAACATCTGCGCGGCCTTGGACTTCCCCGTCCCCTGCTCCCCCTTGCACACCATGGCGGGGTGCGGGATGTCGGGAATCCACGCGGACACCAGCCACGCCACCAGCATCCGGAACGCGGACGTGTCCATGTTCAGCAGCGCGTGCAGCTTGGCCAGCCCGTCACCGTCCAGCACGGGTTCGGGCATCGGGGCCATGGCCCCGGAACGCCGGAACAGCACCGGGGCCTGGTCGACCACCTCCCACCCGAGCGGGGTGACGACGACCGCACGGCCGTCGGAGCTCCCCAGGTCGACGACCACCGCCCCGTCCGGGGCGCGTCCGACCCGCAGGTTCACGGGGACCGGGTCGGTGTCCGCCGCGATGCCTTCCAGCACCGTCATCGCGTCCGCGAGCGCGGACTGTGAGGCCACCTCGCCGGGCCAGGCGTCCGCGAACTGCCGGGCCAGGCGCTGGCGCAACCCGCCCTTGTTCCGCAGCGGCAGCGCGACGTTCGGCCCGGTGAGAGCGACCGCGTACGGGCGGCCGTCCGGGGACATCACGAACCGGTACTCCTCCCGCGCCATGGCCACGATCCGCGCGGCGGCCGGCGGCTTCTTGCCCCCCTCGGAGTCGGCGTGCGGGGACCGTACGGCCGGGGTGCGTACGGTCGTACGGGACGTGTCCGTACGGGGTGCGGTCTGCGCGTACGCACCCTTGTCGGGGGTGGGTGTACGCGAGGGCGTACGGGTCGATCCGTTCACCCGAGTGTTCACCTCGTTCATGCGTACACCGCCTCTCCGGCCGGGCCCGCACACGCCCGCACCGATCGACCTGCGGAGCGCAGGCAAGCGGGTCGGATCGACCCACGGCGGTCGACCGGTCCGCAGACCGGTCGGGCGACTCGCGGTGCGCTGTGACGCCGGGTGTGACGCGGGTCGTCACGCAGGTCAGGGGTAGATCCTTGGCCGATCGGGTCGGGCGTCCACACCGCCTCGAACACCGGCCGGTTGGCGTGGGCGAGTCGGGCCAGTACCGGCAGATCGACCGGGCGCACGACCGGCCCGGCCGGGTCGGCCCACCCCAGGATCAGCAGGGCGATCGAGAGCGGGAACCGGTCGGCCTTGGCCCGGTTGCAGTCGACACACGCCAGAACCAGCGAGCCGACCGACCACGACCGCCACAACGACTGAGGCACCACGTGATCGAACGTCGCCTCCCGCAGATCCGGGAACGGGCGGCGGCAGTACGCACAGCACCGCCCGTCCCGCCGCAGCAACTGCATCCGGCGAGTACGCCGCATGGCGGAGTTGAGCGCATGTCCCCGGCTCATGCCGCCTGCTCCATGTCGTCGGCGGTCAGCGCCCGCAGCGCGGTGGCACAGGCCCCCAGCACCGGCAACACCTGGTAACGCGGGACGTCCAGCCGCCGGGACACCTCCGTGATGTTCAGCCCCTGCCCGACGTGCAGCAGCAGGGCCCGCCGGGACACGCTGTCCATACGCAGGAGCGCCGCCCGCTGCGCCACGCTCATGCGCGCCAGCTCCTCGCGCTCCCACCTCTCCAGCGACTCCACCGGCACGGGGTCCGCCGACAACTCCGGGTTGTCGATCTGGATCAGCAGCAGCGCGGTCTCCACCAGCCGGTTGGCCGTCGGGTAACTGACGCCCATGTGCTCGGCCAGCCGCCGCATGGGCATGTCCTCCAGGCGCAGCAGCAGGGCTTCCCGCTCACGCTCCGGGAGCTTGGCCACCATGGCGTCCAGGTAGGCGGGCAGCGTCGTACGCGCGCATCCGGACGGCAGCACGGGGCACAGGGTGTTGCAGGTCACCGGGTCCGTGAAGTCCACCGGGTACTCCGTCGACGACCCGACACGGAAGTACTGGTGAACCTCCGTCTTGACCCGGCCGAACAGGAAGATCCGGCGCTCATCCGCGCTCAGCTCGTCGGCGGCCATGAGGGGCTTGGTGGTCTCCCGGGCGACACCCACCCACACGTTCTGTGTCAGGTCTTCGGCCAGCTCCCGCGCCCGGCCCGGGTGCATCCCGTAGTTCATCAGCTTGCGGGCCGTGTAGCTCTCCAGACGCCCACCGCCGAACTCCGCATACAGCTCGGCCAGCCGCGCCGACTGCTCCGGCGTGAGCGGGATGATCTCGCCCACCGCCAGCTTCCGCCCACCGGGACCATTGCCCCGGACGCCGGTCCGGTCGGCACTGCGTTCCGTCGTGGTTCCAGGCATGATGAACACACCCCTTCGAGGGTCGGGGAGCGGCTGACTGCTTGGCGGTAGGGAGCCGCTCCCTGCTTGCCCCCGGCTCTTGCCGGAGACCTTGCTTGTGCTGTGGTGCGATGGGTCAGGCGTAGAGGTGGCGGGCGGCAGCCTCACGCAGCGCGGTGTGCGCCACCCGCGCCCGCACCCCCGCCGTCTCCAACTCGGACTCCGGCACGTCCCCGACCGCCATGGCCGCGTCCACCGCGCTCTGAGCGAGTTCCAGAAGCCCCGCGTCGCAGGTGGCCATGTGGAGGGTGTCCATCGCCGACGTCACCGCAGAACGGGCCGCATACCGGGCGCTACGCGCTTCCGGGGTGTCCGCACGGCCCTCACGCCGGGCCGCGACCTTCAGATACTGCTGCTCCCGGTGACCGACCAACGCCGCCAGCAACGCCGGGACCGCCCTGGCAAGCGCCTGCCGACGCTGCTCCACCAACGCGACGCGGGCCGTACGGGCGGCCGTCAGGTGCTGCATCAGCCCCGCGACGACCGCCCCAGCGAGCGTGCCGACCACAGCGATAAGCGTTGCAAACACGATGGGTACACCCCTTCAGATAGAGGGCGGCTGCCTGATTGGTCTGGGCGCCACTCCCTGCTTTTCCTGGCTTTGACCAGGCGTTTTGCGGCTACTTCACCCCGTAGGGGGCGACTGCTTGATAACTAGCTTGCACTAGTCTGCTGTGGTGCACAAGTCCCGTGTTGTGATGCGCTCTAGTTCGCTGTGGTGGGTACCCTCAAGGCATGACTGTCACAGGTGGGCCCAAGCCGAAAGCCGTGCAGGTCGCGGACGCGCTTCGCGAAGAGATCAAGAGAATGAGGCCCGGCGACAAGCTTCCATCTCAGCGAGAGCTGACGGACCGATTCGGGTTCGCGAGCCAGACCGTGCAGAACGGCTTGGCCATGCTTCGGTCGGAGGGGCTGATCGTGTCGGCGGGGAACCTCGGCAACTTCGTGGGGGACGGGTCTGCTCCGGAGAACGATGTGCGCGGCGAGATCAATGAAATCCGCTCCCTGATTCAGACGTTGACTGAACGGGTGGAAGCGCTCGAAAAGCGTTCCATCGTGAGTGGTGCGTGATCTGCAACCAGCATGGAGGGAACAGGGTGCGACAGGTAAGTGACATCAAGGGGGCAGGTCGGAGCGCTGGGGACATGTCCTCTGTCCCCTCGATGTCCCCTTCCCTGTCCCCAGGTGTGAGGCGAGAGACTCGGCACGTGAGCACCCGAAGGAGGGGCGTATGAGCGACGGCAGGCCCGCGTGGGCACAGCGCATCGCGGCTGAGCGGATTGCGCGTGACTGGTCTCAGCGGGACGCGGTGAAGGCACTTCGCGCTCATGCTCAGGAAGAACTCCCGAGTGACGACAGCCTGATCCGGCAGTGGAAGCGGTGGGAGTCCGGGCAGCTCCCGAACGAGTTCTACCGACCGATCATCGCGGCAGTCTTCGGCACCGTGACGCACGCGCTCTTCCCCGCGCCGGCGCGGCGAGATGGCGGTAAGGAGATCCTGGCTGTGAGCGGTATGGAGACACTGGAGATCGTGAGCCGCCTCAACCGCTCCGATGTCGACACGGCCACGCTTGATGCTCTCCGCATCACCACGGATCGGCTGTGCTCGGAGTACCCGTACATGCCGAGTGCGCAACTCCTCATCGAGGGGCGCCAGTGGCTCCGGCGAGTCGTAGAGCTGCACTCCAAGAGCCTCACGCTCTCGCAGCACCGCGAGGTGCTGGCGCTCTCTGGATGGCTCGCGCTCTTGGTCGGGTGCGTGGAGTACGACATGGGTGAAAGGCACGCTGCCGAGTCGACACGTCGGGCAGCGCTCTCGCTCGCAACTGAGTCTGGCCATGCCGAAGTCGCTGGGTGGGCACATGAGATGCGAGCCTGGTTCGCGCTCACGACGGGCGACTATCGGGGGGTCATCGCGGCGGCTCAGGCGGGGACCGAGGTCGCCGCGCAACAGGGGGTGGCCGTCCAGCTTGCTGCCCAGGAAGCCAAGGCGTGGGCCCGGCTCGGGGACCGGCGGCGCGTTGAGGTCGCGCTCGATCGGGGGCGCAACTTGCTCGAAGAGATGCCCCACCCGGAGAACTTGGACAACCACTTCGTGGTGGACCCGGCGAAGTTCGACTTCTACGCCATGGACTGCTACCGCCTGGTGAGGGAGGACAAGTTGGCGCAGACGCTCGCTCGGGAAGTCCTCCGGGCTGGCACCGACTTCGACGGCACGGAGCGCTCCCCCATGCGCAACGCGGAAGCACGGGTCACTCTGGGCGTGACGGCCGCGCGTGAGGGCGACCTCGAACAGGCGCTCATCATGGGGGAGCAGGCTCTTGAGGGTGAACGGCAATCGGTGCCCTCTCTCATCATGACCAGCCGCGAACTGGCTGCTGAGATGCGGCAGAGGTACGCGACGGAGCCCGCAGCTCAGGACTACCTTGCCCACCTACGAGAGCTGGGGCAGGCGGCGCCGGGCTTCCTGCCTCAATGACAAGTTAGGTGCGGCTACGCCGCGCGACCTTTGGCAGCGACGGTGTCCGGAGGGTACGGGCGCCGTCGCGCGCGTTCGGCGGCGGACGGAGAAGAAGCCACCCGGCCCGGCGGGGTGGTCTCTTCTCACCCGTACAAGCAAGAAGAGCACCCCGTCCCGGCGCGGGGTGCTCTTCTTGCTTGTGGCTGTGACCGCCCTCGTCTTCGGGTCTTAGCGTCCGCAGCGTCCGCAACCCGTCCCCTTCTAAGAGTGGTCCTGACCAGCGGAAAGAGGCTCTTGGTAACGGAGCGTGCCCGGACGCTGCGGACGCTGGCGGACGCTAAACAAAATGTTTAGCGTCCGCATCAACAGTGCAGGTCAGAAGGCGTGCGAGAGGTCCGGCGGACGCTGCGGACGCTGTTTTCTCTTAATCTCTAGTAAGAGAAGAAGGAAGGTTCTTCAGCGGGGCGCGGTACGAACGGCCGTCTCCCGCCTGAAGAGCCATGGTGAGCCGCCCGGAACGGTAGAGGCCGGGAGTGCTTACCCATGCCAGCCGCCACCCCTTGGAAGGCATACGGGACGGCCTTCCAAGGGGGAAGAGTGCTCAACCCCGGCGGCGGGGCCCGCGCGAGCGCAGCGAGCTGCCAAGGGACGTGCGGCGTAGCCGCACCTTCTTGCTCTTCCCTGCCCGGCGATCCGGCGCGGCGGCCCGGTCCGATAGCGTCCCAGTGACGCCCCTCTCGAAGGCGCCCTACCGGCCGATTCTGGGGTCTGCCCAAGTGGGGCCGCTATCCGCTAACGTGCTGGTCACCTGAGGTTTTTGCCGCTATCGGGGTCGCTATCGTTAGCGACCCCTGCCGCTATCGATAGCGGCAGATCGGGCCCCGGGCTGGGCCGCCTGTGGGCCGTCCGAGGGGGACCAACGACGACAGACGACGACAGCTAACGACTGCCTCCGGTGCAGTTCAGAGGCGGGTTGCGGACTTCGCCCCTGGTCGGCTCAGCCGTCCGTCACTTCCTGCGGAACAAGCGGCAGGAGTGGGAGGAGTACCGGTCCGAGGTGACGGCGTTCGAGCTGCGGAAGAACTTGCCGGTGCTGTAAGGGCGGACATACGACAGCGGCCCACTTCTCGGTGGGCCGCTCTCGGTTTCCTCAGGCGGGCCCGGGGTCGAAGATCTCGTGTCCGCCGACCCGGCGCCAGATGACGTGTCGTTCGCCCGCGCGGAGTTCGTCGCCGTACTGCCAGGTGGCGCGTCCGTCAGGAGCCCACGTCATCTCCATGACCGGATGTTCGCCGTCAGGGAGGCGTACTCCTTGGACCGGCTTGACCCGGAGGCCGGGCCGGAACCGCCCGGTGGTCACGTCCGGTACGAACTTGTTCCGGACGGTGTCCTCGAACCGCTCCCGCTCCTGCGCGGTGAGCTTCCGGAAATCGCGGACGAACCGGGCGGTTGTCTCAAAGGTCGGCAACGATCAGTTCTCCTCGCCGAGGTGCGCGAACATGTCGTCGACGCCCTCGTGACGGGTCGTGCGCCCAGCCGCGATGTCCTCGCTCGCCTCACGCTCACCGGCCTGCCAGCGCGCCGTCCAGAACCATGCCTGGTCGGTGCGGATCTTCCTCAGTCCGTGCACCTCGACGACACCCGCGTCGCTGATCTCGAACTCAAGCTCGTCACCCGGGGAAACCCCCAGCGCCTCGCGCACTCCTGCGGGCAGCGTCAACTGCCCCTTCTCGCGCACGCTGGCCTGGAATGTCACCGTAGCCATGGGTACCCTCCTCTCCTCCTTCGAGAGTACCCTCAAGGTTCCCACTTTCCAATGTTCCGACTTTCCTACTCGCTGAACGCCGCCGACACCGCCGCCGTACTGATCCGCCTCGGCACCCCCGTCCCGTCCGCCTGCATCTCGTACAGGTCCGCCCCGTAGTCCCCGGGCAGGGCGTAGACGAGGGTGTGGTCGTTCTTCCAGACGGCCTGGTCGTCGACGCTGCGGGGTTCGGTGAGAGCGGTTTCGCGCAGGGTGCGGAGGTCGAGGGTGTAGAGGCGCCAGGGGGCGTCCGGGGAGAGGCCGGGGACGCGTTTCTTGTAGGCGACGCGGGTGCCGTCGGGGGAGAGGGAGGGGCATTCGACGTTCTGGTGGAGGACGGTCGCCGTGCGGGTCGTGAGGTCGCCTCGGATCAGGTACGTCTTCCCCCGGCTCGCCATCGTCGCGTAGAACGTCCGGTCGTCCTTCGCGAACGTCACACCCCAGAAGTTGACGTCGGGGGAGGCGTACGCACGCCCGTCCTTGACGACCCTGAAGTCCTCCAGCGTCGGGATCAGCGAGCCGGTACGGGTGTCGACGATCGCCGTGCGCGTCGAGAAGTCCGTGCCGGCGTAGGAGTCCCCGCCCACGAACGCGGTCCACGCGGCGAACCGTCCGGACGGCGACACGCGGGCGCGGGAGGGGATGCCGGGTACGTCGTAGCGGGCCCGCTCATGCAGGGCGGCGTCCAGGATCAGCGCGCGGTACGTGTCGGAGACGGCACCGTGGACGGCCTGGAGACACACCCCGGTCCCGGCGGCGGCGTAGAAGCGCAGGCACTTGACGCCGGAGGCGGTACGGGGACCGGCGGGATCGGCGGCGTCCACCGAGGACACCTCGTCCCGGTGCGGCCCCCACGCCATGTTCCGGAAGACCATACGGCCGGGCGCGGTCAACTCCACGTCTCCGGACGACACTTGCGGCCCCCCGGCCTGCACCTGGTTCCGCCGATCGGCGCGAGCCGACGCGTGCAGCACGGCCCCCACCGCGACCCCGGCCAGCACGAGCACCGCACAGACGAGCACCAGCAACCGGTTACGCACACTCACGCCGACTCCGTCGGTCGCAGCAAGGTCAAGGAGGCCACCGCGCAGCACGCCAGCACGCCCGTCGAGATCCCGAGCGCGGTCCGGTCGCCCCACAGCGTCCACATCGCCCCGAACCCCAGTGAGCAGGCGAAACGCGCGAGCGCCTGCCCGGTCTGGACGAGCGCGAGACCGGACGACCGCAACTCCTCGGGGACGCTGTCGGAGGCCGCCGCCATGAGGACCCCGTCGGTCGCCGCGTAGAAAGCGCCGTGCAGCAACAGCACCAGATACGGCAGCGCGGGACTGTGCCAGGAGGTCAGCAGGACGACGTACACCGCGAGCAGCGCCGCGTGCCCGGCGAGGAACACCTGCCAGCGGCCCACCCGGTCCGCGAGCCGCCCGAGCGGCAGCGCCAGCAGCAGGAACGCCGCCGCCGTGCCCAGTGGGAGCAGCGCGAACCAGCGGTCGGGGACGCCGAGTCTGCGTTGCAGCAACAGGTAGACGAAGGAGTCGCTGACGGTGGCGAGGCCGAGGAGGAGTGCGCAGGTCGCTGTGCGGCGGAGGGGGCGGTGGCGGAGGAGGGAGAGGGCTGCGCGGAGGGTGGGGCGAGGGGCGGTGGGGTGAGGGGCCTCGGTCTCGGCCTGCTCGGCGGAGGGCCTGCCTGTAATACCCGTAGCACCCGTAATACCCCCAGCCCCCTTCCCGCCCGGCACGAACAGCACCAGCACCAGCACCCCCGTCACGGCGACACAGAAACTCACCGTGAACACCGCGTCGTACCCGTCCACCGTCGCCCGCAGGATCAGGAACGCGACCAGCGGCCCCAGCAGCGCCCCCGCCGTGTCCATCGCGCGATGGACCCCGAAGGCCCTGCCCCGGTTCTCAGGGGTGGAGGAGAGGGAGATCAGGGCGTCACGGGGAGCGGTCCGTAGTCCCTTGCCCGTCCGGTCCGCCGCGAGTACCAGCCCTATGGGGGTAAGGGTGTGCACCACAAGGAGTAGGGGTTTGCAGACCGCCGAGAGCGCGTACCCCGCTCCCGCGACCCACTTGTGCCGCCCGCCGCCCCGGTCCGCGAGATGCCCCCCGACGAGCCGGACGACCGCGGAGAACCCGTTGTAGACCCCGTCGAGGAGCCCGAAGCCCAGCGGGGAGAGGCCCAGGCCGGCCACCAGGTACAGCGGCAGGACGGCCGTCACCATCTCCGACGACACGTCCGTGATCAGGCTGACCGCGCCGAGTGCGAACACGGTGGGGGCGACCCGCGCCCCCACCGCCGCGGACGCCGCCTGAGGGGTGCCGGTGCGGCTGTCCGCCACGTACACCTCAGGACGCCCAGATCCCGGTGATGTCCTCCGCGTCGGCCGCGTTGCCCGCGTGGGTCGTCAGACCCTGGGTGTCCTCGATCGTACGCAGCAGGTCGTAGTGGTTGTACGTGGTGGAGGACGACGACCCCGGCGTCACCGGCTGCCCGTACAGCACCGTCGGGATCCGGTTGCCGGAGAGCCGGTTGTCCTCGTCGAAGGTGACGACGAGGAGGCTGTTGTGGGTCTTGGCCCAGGTCGCGTACGCGCCCAGGTTGTTCTTCAGCCAGGTGTCACCGGAGGACACCGAGCAGTCGTGCATGTCGCTGCACAGGTTCGGGACGACGAAGGAGACGTCCGGCAGCGTCGTGAAGTCGGCCGGGAACTGCGCGAACGTCTTCGCCGTGGAGGTCGGGACGTTGCTGAACCCGAACCACGGGTTGTGCTTGCGCGCGTACCGCCCGCTGCTGCACGTCGTCGAACCCTGGCTCGGCAGCGTCTCGTTGTAGCTCGCCCAGGTCCTGCCCGCCGCGAGCACCTCGGAGGCGAGGTTCGGCGCGGCGGAGAAACCGGGGGAGTAGCAGCTGTCGTCGGTGACGCCCTGCGTCGAACCCGAGAACAGGGCGAAGTAGTTGGGCTGGCTCGGGTGGGTCTCGGCGAACGACTGCGACAGGTTCGCGCCGCCGGTCTTCAGCGAGTTGATGTACGGCGCGCTGGAGGAGCCGATGACCTGGCTGTAGCCGTGGTTCTCGAAGACCACGACGACGACATGGTCGGGGGTGGGGACGGCGGCAGCGGCGTGGGCGGAGCCGCTCGCGCCGAGGCCGGTCCACAGGCCGAACGAGGCCGCGGCGAGGGCCGCCGAGCCGGCGACGGCCGTGCGGGCACGGCGGAAGAGGGGACTGCCGGACACATCATCCTCCGGTGGGGGAGTACCCAAGGGGTACGGGGAGTACGGGTACGGGCGGTGCGGGTACTACGGGTACGGGTGGTGCCGAGCGGACATGGCGGTGCGGGCCGAGCATGTACACGCCAGCCTGCCCTCCGGCGACATCGCCCGTCCAGGTGGATGAAGTCCGCGTGAACGCCTGTAGTGGGCACCGACGACCGTGCCACCGACCGAGACGCGGCCCCCGGACCGGCGCTTCTCTCCACCCCGAGGGTTAGTCTCGAAGTCTCGTACGACCTTGATCGGACAAAAGGAGGCCGGGGATGACGGGGCCGGGGCGCAGGAGCAGTACCTTCTCGCGGCTGCTGCGGCACGGGTTCACCGACCCCTCAGCCGCCGAACGACTCCTGGACGGCGCCGAACTGGCGGACGTGCGCAACGACCCGGTCCTCCTGGAGGCCCTCGGCGCCACCGCCGACCCCGATCTCGCCCTGCACGGCCTGGTCCGCCTCCTGGAGGCCCAGCCCGGCCCCACCCCCACCGCCCGCCGTGAACTGCTCGACACGGTGATAGCGGCGAAACCCCTACGGGACCGCCTCCTGGGGGTACTCGGGGCCTCCGCCGCCCTCGCCGACCACCTCGCCCGCCACCCCCGCGACTGGGAGGCCCTGGTCACCTACGAACCCAGGGACCTCCACCCCGGGGTGGAGGAGTTCGAGCGTGGCCTCGCGGAGGCCACCGACCCCGTCTCCCTGCGCGTCGCCTACCGCCGCTGCCTCCTGTCGATCGCCGCCCGCGACGTCTGCGGCACCACCGACATCACCGAGACCGCCGCCGAACTCGCCGACCTGGCCACGGCGACCCTCCGCGCCGCGCTCGCCATGGCCCGGGCCGCCGCCCCCGACGACGCCGCAGCCTGCCGCCTCGCGGTCATCGCGATGGGCAAGTGCGGCGGCCACGAGCTGAACTACGTCTCGGACGTGGACGTCATCTTCGTCGGCGAGGCGGCCGACGGCGCCGACGAGGGCAAAGCCCTCAGATCCGCCACGAAACTCGCCTCGCACATGATGCGGATCTGCTCCGAGACGACCGTCGAGGGCACGATCTGGCCGGTCGACGCCAACCTCCGCCCCGAGGGCCGCAACGGCCCCCTCGTCCGCACCCTCAGCAGCCACCTCGCCTACTACCAACGCTGGGCGAAGACCTGGGAGTTCCAGGCACTCCTCAAGGCCCGCCCGGTCGCCGGCGACCTCGACCTCGGCCGCAGCTACGTCGAGGCCCTCGCCCCCATGGTCTGGCAGGCGTCGCAGCGGGAGAACTTCGTCACCGACGTCCAGAAGATGCGCCGCCGCGTCGTCGAGAACATCCCCGCCGCCGAGGTCGAACGCGAGCTGAAACTCGGCCCCGGCGGCCTGCGGGACGTCGAATTCGCCGTCCAGATGCTCCAGTTGGTGCACGGCAGGACCGACTCCTCGCTCCGCAGCGGCACCACGCTGGACGCGTTGCGGGCGCTCGCCCAGGGCGGGTACGTCGGCCGCAGCGACGCCGATCAGCTCGACGCCGCGTACCGCTTCCTGCGCTCCATGGAACACCGCATCCAGCTCTACCGGCTGCGCCGCACCCACCTCGTCCCCGAAGCCGAGGAGGACCAGCGCAGGCTCGGCCGCTCCCTCGGGATGCGCTCCGAGCCGGTCGCCGAGCTGAACCAGGAGTGGAAGCGCCACTCCGGGGTCGTCCGGCGCCTCCACGAGAAGCTGTTCTACCGCCCCCTCCTCGACGCCTTCGCCCAACTGGGCCCCGGCGAGGCCCGGTTGAGCCCCGAGGCGGCCCGCGAGCGGATGGTCGCCCTCGGCTACGCCGACCCGGCCGCCGCCCTCCGCCACCTGGAGGCGCTGGCGTCCGGGGTGTCCCGCAAGGCCGCCATCCAACGCACCCTGCTGCCCGTCCTGTTGGGCTGGTTCGCCGACTCCGCCGACCCCGACGCGGGCCTCCTCAACTTCCGCAAGGTCTCTGACGCCCTCGGCAAGACCCCTTGGTATCTGCGCCTGTTGAGGGACGAGGGCGCCGCCGCCGAGAACCTCGCCCGCGTCCTGTCCGCCGGCCGCCTCGCCCCCGACCTCCTCATGCGGGCCCCCGAAGCGGTCGCCCTGCTCGGCGACGGCGACGACCTGGAGCCGCGTGGGCGGGCCCAGTTGGAGCAGGAGGTGCTGGCCGCCGTCGGCCGCGCCGAGAGCGGCGAGGCGGGGGTGTACGCGGCACGCGGCGTCCGGCGCCGCGAGCTGTTCCGGACGGCCGCCGCCGACATCGTCCACTCCTACGGCACCGAGACCCAGCCCGCCGAGGCCGACCAGGGCGCCCTGGTCGACGAGGTCGGCGCCGCCGTCTCCGACCTCACCGCCGCGACCCTCGCCGGGACCCTGCGCTCGGTCGTCCGCGACGGCTGGGGCGACACCCTGCCGACCAGGTTCGCCGTCATCGGCATGGGCCGGTTCGGCGGACACGAGCTGAGCTACGGGTCGGACGCGGACGTCGTCTTCGTGCACGAACCCCGTGAGGGCGTCGACGAGCGGGAGGCGTCCGAGGCCGCGAACCGGGTCGTCTCCGAGATGCGCAGGCTGCTCCAAGTCCCCAGCGCCGACCCGGTGTTGCTCATCGACGCCGACCTTCGGCCCGAGGGCAAGTCGGGGCCGCTGGTGCGGACCCTCAAGTCCTACGAGGCGTACTACCGGCGCTGGTCGCTCGTCTGGGAGTCACAGGCGCTGCTGCGGGCCGAACCGGTCGCCGGGGACCCGGAGTTGGGGCGGAGGTTCATCGACCTGATCGACCCGCTGCGCTACCCCGCCGAAGGGCTCGGCGAGGACGCCGTCCGGGAGATCCGGCGCCTCAAGGCCCGCATGGAGTCCGAGCGGCTCCCGCGCGGCACCGACCCCAAACTCCACGCCAAACTGGGGCCGGGCGGCCTCTCCGACGTCGAGTGGACCGTGCAGCTCCTCCAGATGCGGCACGGCTGGGCCGAACCGGGCCTCAGGACCACCCGCACCCGGGAGGCCCTCGCCGCCGCCCGCGCCGCCGGACTGCTCGGCACCGAGGAGGCCGAGATCCTCGACGAGGCCTGGGTGCTGGCCTCCCGCGTACGCAACGCCGTGATGCTGGTGCGCGGCCGGGCCGGCGACACCTTCCCCTCCGAGGCTAGGGAACTCGCCGCAGTGGGCCGGTACTTGGGCTACGCGGCCGGTCATGTGGGGGACATGCTCGACGCCTACCGGCGAACCACCCGGCGCGCGCGGGGAGTTGTGGAGGAGCTGTTCTACGGCGGGTGAGGGTGACCCCGGCGAGGATCACCGCCATCCCCGCCGACACCCTCGGCGTCACAGGCTCGTCCAGCAGAACGGCCCCTGACGTCATGGCGACGACCGGGAGTAGATGACCGACGGTCGCCGCGCTGGTTGCTGCCTCCCTCAGCGAGGCTACGGCGCTCAGACGGGCCGCTGAACCCGGGCGGGATCTTCGAGACGGGGTTCGGGCTGGGTGACGGGCGCTTGCCGCCCTTTAGGGGAGCCTCCCGTAGACCCCGTAGACCCCGTAGGGCCCGTAGGGCCTGTGGACCCCGGCTCCTCAGAGGCCGCCCGCCCCTTCCCCGACACCTTCGCCAGCGCCCCCTTCACCACCTCGACCACCGGCACCCCCGCCCCCGCCTCCCGAGGCAACCCGTAGGGCGGCCCCCCGTACACCACCCACGCCACGAAGAACCCGAACGCCAGGCACAGCATCCCGCCCACCGCGTCCAGCCAGAAGTGGTTGGCCGTGGCGACGATGACGACGAGCGTCGCCACCGGGTACAGCAGCCCCAGGATCCGCACCCACGGCAGCCGGGCCAGCGCGAAGATCGTCAGCCCGCACCACAGCGACCACCCGATGTGCATGGACGGCATCGCCGCGTACTGGTTGGACATGGTCTTGAGGTCGCCGGAGGCCATCGACCCCCACGTCTCGTGCACGAGGACCGTGTCGACGAAGTCGCCGCCGTTCATCAGCCGGGGCGGGGCGAGCGGATACAGGTAGTAACCCGCGAGAGCTACCGCGGTGGTCGCGAAGAGGACCAGCCGCGTCGCCGCGTACCGCCCGGGATGGCGGCGGTACAGCCACACCAGAACCCCGAGCGTGACGACGAAGTGCAGCGTCGCGTAGTAGTAGTTCATGCCCACGATCAGCCAAGTCACCGAGTTCACGGCGTGGTTGACCGACTCCTCGACCGCGAGGCCGAGGTGGTGCTCCGTCCGCCAGATCCAGTCGGCGTTGCGCAGCGCCTCGGACTTCTGCTCCGGGACCGCGTTGCGGATCAGCGAGTACGTCCAGTAACTGACCGCGATCAGCAGGATCTCGAACCAGAGGCGCGGACGCCGGGGGCTCCGCACACGTCGGGAGGACTTGGCCGCGACGGAGGGGGGAACGGCCGAACCCCGGCCTTCCGAAGTTGTCACGGTTTCGTCACCCATAGATACGAGTCTGCCAGAAGAGAGCTGTCCCCTCGATCATCCTCTTGGCTGGTTCGTCCCGCATGTCCTACAGCGCGCGCACCGGACCGGCCTCCCCCTCAGGTACGAGGCGTACGGTCCCCCGGTACCGACGCGGTAGAGCCGCGTACGACGAGTTCCGGCATGAAAACGAACTCGCTGTGCGGCGCGGGCGTGCCACCGATCTCCTCCAGGAGCGTCCGCACCGCGGCCTGCCCCATCGCCGGGACCGGCTTGCGGATCGTGGTGAGCGGCGGATCGGTGAACGCGATGAGGACGGAGTCGTCGAACCCGACCACGGAGACGTCCCCGGGGACGGTCAGCCCGAGCTGGCGGGCGGCCCGGATCGCGCCGAGCGCCATCATGTCGCTCGCGCACACCACCGCCGTGCAGGACCGCTCGATCAGCGCGGTCGCCGCCGCCTGCCCGCCCTCCAGCGTGTACAGCGAGTGCTGGACGAGGTCGGTCTCCACCGCCTGTGCGGACAGCCCGAGCTGGTCCTGCATCGCCCGCACGAACCCCTCTGTCTTCCGTTGCACGGGCACGAACCGCTTGGGGCCGAGGGCGAGTCCGATCCGGGTGTGGCCGAGGGAGACGAGATGGGTGACGGCGAGGGACATCGCCGCCCGGTCGTCCGGCGAGATGAACGGCGCCTGCACCTTGGGTGAGAAGCCGTCCACCAGCACGAACGGCACGCCCTGCGCGCGGAGTTGCTCGTAGCGCTGCATGTCGGCCGTGGTGTCCGCGTGCAGCCCCGAGACGTAGATGATGCCGGCGACACCCCGGTCGACGAGCATCTCCGTCAGCTCGTCCTCGGTGGAGCCGCCCGGCGTCTGCGTGGCGAGGACGGGGGTGTAGCCCTGGCGGGTGAGGGCCTGGCCGATGACCTGGGCCAGCGCCGGGAAGATCGGGTTCTCCAGCTCCGGGGTGATCAGGCCGACCAGACCCGCGCTGCGCTGCCGCAGCCGTACCGGGCGCTCGTAGCCGAGGACGTCGAGCGCGGCCAGCACGGATTCGCGGGTGGTGGCGGCGACGCCCGGTTTCCCGTTCAGGACCCGGCTGACCGTCGCTTCGCTCACCCCCGCCTGTGCGGCGATGTCGGCCAGCCGTGTGGTCACAGGGCCGGACTGTACCGGGCGGCCTGAGAGACGCGGGCGCGCACGTCCCGGCTGCTGTGTCATCGGGCCCCCTCGGGAAAGTGTCAGCAAGAGCTTGCAGAGTCTTTCATATGCCAGGACCGCCTGTGAGTCCCCTGGAAACAAGGGTCTCACAGGGATCGCCGCCGGGTCACGCCACGATAACTTCGCCGGGTTCTTGCACTTTTTTGCTGCAAGACCTTTCGCAACGCTTGCAGCCTTGTTACGTTCCCTGACGCCCGGCAGGCACGGGCTTCGACCCAAGGAGAGACTCATGCGGCGTGGCATAGCGGCCACCGCGCTGGTGGCGTCCGTCGCCCTCACGGCAACGGCGTGCGGCGGGGACGACAGTGGCGGCGACACTTCCGGCCCGACGACCATCACCTGGTGGGACACCTCCAACGCCACGAACGAGGCGCCGACCTACCGGGCCCTGGTCAAGCAGTTCGAGGCCGCCAACAAGGACGTCAAGGTCAAGTACGTCAACGTCCCCTTCGACCAGGCGCAGAACAAGTTCGACACCGCCGCCGGTGCCTCCGGCGCCCCGGACGTGCTGCGCTCCGAGGTCGGCTGGACGCCCGCGTTCGCCAAGAAGGGCTACTTCCTGCCGCTCGACGGCACCGAAGCCCTCGCCGACCAGGCCAAGTTCAAGCCCAACCTGCTGGAGCAGGCCAAGTACGACGGCAAGACGTACGGCGTCCCGCTGGTCACCGACACCCTCGCCCTCGTCTACAACAAGGCCCTCTTCGCCAAGGCCGGCATCGCCGCCCCGAAGACCTGGGACGAGCTGAGGACCGCCGCCGCCACCATCAAGGACAAGACCGGAGCGGACGGCTACTGGGGCTCCACCCAGGGCTACTACGCCCAGACCTTCCTGTACGGCGAGGGCACCGACACCGTCGACGCCGGCGCCAAGAAGATCACCGTCGACTCCCCGGCGGCGAAGAAGGGGTACGGCACCTGGCTCTCCCTCTTCGACGGCAAGGGCTTGCACAAGGCCGACACCACCGCCGACGCCTACGCCCACATCCAGGACGCGTTCGTCAACGGCAAGGTCGCCGCGATCATCCAGGGCCCGTGGGAGATCACCAACTTCTACAAGGGCAGCGCCTTCAAGGACAAGGCCAACCTCGGCATCGCGACCGTCCCCGCCGGCTCCACCGGCAAGGCGGGCGCACCGACCGGCGGCCACAACCTCTCCGTGTACGCCGGCTCCGACAAGGCCCACCAGGGCGCCGCGCTGAAGTTCATCAACTTCATGACGTCCGCGCAGTCCCAGTCCACCATCGCCCTGAAGAACGCGACGCTGCCGACGCGGGACGACGCCTACACCGCCCAGGTCAAGGCGGACCCGGGCATCGCCGGCTTCCAGACGGTCCTCGCCGCCGCCCAGCCGAGGCCCGCGCTCCCCGAGTACAGCTCCCTGTGGACCCCCCTCGACACCGAACTGCCCAAGATCGCCGGCGGCAAGGAGTCCCTCGACAGCGGCCTCGCCACCGTCCGGACCGCCTTCGCCAAGCTGGTCCCCGACTTCGGCAAGTGAGCCCCGCGTGGCCGCCGGATCTCCGCGAGCGCGAGACGCGGGGGAGGGATCCGGCGGCCACCGGTCACCCGTAATACCTGGGAGCTACGGGCTCTCCCGTAGCCCCGACGGCTCTCCCGTAGCCCCGACGGCTTTCCCGTGGCCCCGGCGGCCTTCCCAGTACCCGTAGTACCCAGGGCCCACCGGCACCCGTAATACCGAGGGCCTGCCGGCACCCGTAATACCCAGGTCGTAGTACCCCCGTCGAACCATTCAGAAGGTGTCGAAATGACCGTCGCCATCGACCGAGCGACCGGCCGCAAGAGGCCCGGTGAACCGGCGGCGCCGAGGCCCGGCCTGGGCAGGCGCCTGAAGCGCAGCTACGACCGGCACTGGTACGCGTACGCCATGATCGCCCCGGTCGCGATCGTCCTCGGCGTCCTCGTCCTCTACCCCCTCGCCTACGGCCTCTACCTCACCCTCACCGACGCCAACAGCCTCAACACGGCCCGCACCATCGGCGTCAACCACATCGACGCCACCTACAAGTTCATCGGCCTCGACAACTACGCCGACATCCTGTGGGGCGACACCGCCTACGACCGCTTCTGGTCCCATTTCATCTGGACGATCGTCTGGACGGCCCTCTGCGTCGCCCTCCACTACACGATCGGCCTCGCCCTCGCCCTCCTGCTCGACCAGAAGCGCCGCGGACGCACCCTCTACCGGCTGCTCCTCGTCCTGCCCTGGGCGGTACCGACGTTCGTCACGGTCTTCGGCTGGCGCTTCATGCTCGCGGACGGCGGCATCGTCAACTCCGCCCTCGACGCACTCCACTTGCCCACTCCGCAGTGGCTGGAGGACACCTTCTGGCAGCGGTTCGCCGCCATCATGGTCAACACCTGGTGCGGCGTCCCCTTCATGATGATCTCCCTCCTCGGCGGCCTCCAGTCCATCGACAACTCCCTCTACGAGGCAGCCGAGATGGACGGCGCGAGCCCCTGGCAGCGCTTTTGGTACGTCACCCTGCCCGGCCTGCGCTCGGTCAGCTCCACCGTCGTCCTCCTCGGGATCATCTGGACGTTCAACCAGTTCGCCGTCATCTTCCTGCTGTTCGGCACCACCGCGCCCGACGCGCAGATCCTCGTCACCTGGGCCTACTTCCTCGGCTTCGGCCAACAGCCGCGCGACTTCGCGCAGTCGGCGGCCTACGGGATCCTGCTGCTCGGCATCCTCGTCGTGTTCACCTCGTTCTATCGGCGCTGGCTGAACCGCAACGACCCCAACGTCGCGATCTGAGAGGAGAGTTCACCGTGACCGCCACCGTGCCCACGCCGACGCCCGCGACGCCCCGCCCCCGGGGGAAGAGCAGCCCGCTCGCCTCCCTCACCGCTCACGCCACCCTGATCCTGGCGAGCGTGATCGCGCTGTTCCCGGTCGCCTGGCTGGTCTTCCTGTCGCTCGGCCCCGACAAGGACGACTACCTCCACCCCGGGCGCATCTGGTCGAAGATGACCTTCGACAACTACAGCTTCGTCCTTCAACACACCAGTTTCTTCGACTGGTTGAAGAGCTCCCTCATCGTCTCCCTCGGCACGACCCTCATCGGTGTCTTCGTCGCCGCCACCACCGGATACGCCGTCTCCCGCATGCGCTTCCCCGGCTACCGCAAGTTCATGTGGCTGCTGCTGCTCACCCAGATGTTCCCGGTCGCCGTCCTCATGGTGCCGATGTACCAGATCCTCGCCGACCTCCGGCTCATCGACAGCTACCTCGGCCTGATCCTCGTCTACTGCACGACGGCCGTCCCGTACTCGGCGTGGCTGCTCAAGGGGTACTTCGACACCATCCCCTTCGAGATCGACGAGGCCGGACGCGTCGACGGACTCAGCCCGTTCGGCACCTTCGCCCGGCTGATCCTGCCGCTCGCCCGCCCTGGCCTCGCGGTAGCCGCCTTCTACAGCTTCATCACCGCGTTCGGCGAGGTCGCCTTCGCGACGACGTTCATGCTCGACGACAAGAAGTACACCCTCGCCGTCGGCCTCCAGAGCTTCGTCAGCGAACACGACGCCCAGCGCAACCTGATGGCCGCCACCGCCGTACTGATCGCGATCCCGGTCTCCGGATTCTTCTATCTCGTCCAGAAGAACCTGGTCACCGGTCTCACGGCGGGCGGCACAAAGGGCTGATTTCCCTTGAACTCCCGCTCGTGGAAGCCCATGCGCTGATATGCATGGCCATGAGCGGGTGGCGGTCGCAGGGCCTTTCCGACCCCGCCGGCCCTGCGACCGCCTCTCCGCGAACCGTGCGACACGACCAAGCTCCGCCCGACTGCTCCGCCCCACTGCTCCGTCACACAGCGACTAAGGACGCCATGAGCCAGCAGCACTCCGCAGCCGACCAGGCCCCGACCTCCGCACCCACGGCCGTCGCCGCCCCGGCCGACCGCCCCGACTGGTGGCGGGAAGCGGTGATCTACCAGGTCTATCCGCGCAGTTTCGCCGACGCGAACGGCGACGGCATGGGCGACCTGGAGGGTGTCCGCGCCCGCCTCCCCTACCTGCGCGACCTCGGGGTCGACGCCGTGTGGCTCAGCCCCTTCTACGCCTCCCCGCAGGCCGACGCCGGTTACGACGTCGCCGACTACCGCGCCGTCGACCCCATGTTCGGCACACTCCTCGACGCCGACGCGCTGATCCGCGACGCCCACGGACTCGGCCTGCGCGTCATCGTCGACCTCGTCCCCAACCACTCCTCCGACCAGCACGAGTGGTTCAAACGGGCCGTCGCGGAAGGGCCGGGCTCGCCGCTGCGGGAGCGCTACCACTTCCGCCCCGGCAAGGGCGAAAGCGGTGAACTCCCGCCCAACGACTGGGAGTCCATCTTCGGCGGACCCGCCTGGACCCGGCTCGCCGACGGCGAGTGGTACCTCCACCTGTTCGCCCCCGAGCAGCCCGACTTCAACTGGGAACACCCCGCCGTCGGCGACGAGTTCCGCTCCATCCTGCGGTTCTGGCTCGACATGGGCGTCGACGGATTCCGCATCGACGTCGCCCACGGCATGGTCAAGGCGGCCGGACTCCCCGACATCGGGGGCGCCGATCAGGTGAAGCTCCTGGGCAACGATGTCATGCCGTTCTTCGACCAGGACGGCGTCCACGACATCTACCGGGCCTGGCGCAAGGTCCTCGACGAATACTCGGGCGAGCGCATCTTCGTCGCCGAGGCCTGGACGCCGACCGTCGGGCGCACCGCGAACTACGTTCGCCCCGACGAACTCCACCAAGCCTTCAACTTCCAGTACCTCAGCACCTATTGGGACGCCGAGAAGCTCCGCGAGGTCATCGACCTGACGCTGGACTCGATGCGCCCGGTCGGCGCCCCGGCGACCTGGGTCCTCTCCAACCACGACGTGACCCGCCACGCCACCCGCTTCGGCAACGACCCCGGCCTCGGCACCCAGCTCCGCCTCGCCGGGGACCGCGAACTCGGCCTGCGCCGCGCCCGCGCCGCCACCCTGCTGATGCTCGCCCTCCCCGGTTCCTCCTACGTCTACCAGGGCGAGGAGCTGGGCCTCCCGGACGTCGTCGACCTCCCCGACGAGGTCCGCCAGGACCCCGCCTACTTCCGGGGCGCGGGCCAGGACGGCTTCCGCGACGGCTGCCGGGTCCCCATCCCCTGGACCCGCGAGGGGAGTTCGTACGGCTTCGGCACCGGTGGCAGCTGGCTCCCGCAGCCCGAGAGCTGGGCCGAGCTGAGCGTCGAGGCGCAGACCGGCGTGCCCGGCTCGACGCTGGAGCTGTACCGTTCGGCACTGGCCGTGCGGCACCGGCATCCCGACCTCGGGGCGGGGGAGTCGGTGGAGTGGCTGCCGTCCCCCGAGGGTGTACTCGCCTTCCGGCGGGGGGAGTTCGTCGCCTTCGCCAACACCACCGGGGATCCGGTGAGTGTTCCCGAGTACGGGCAAGTCCTGCTCGCCAGCGGGGAGTTCGACGGGGTGAGTGTTCCGGCGGACACCACGGTGTGGTTCACGGCCTGAGGCCGGAATGAACGAGTCGGCCCCTCGACAGGGGGCCGACTCGTGGTCACTTCCAGGTGTCGCTGGTCGTGTATCCCGACGAACTACCCGTCGTGAACGACCTGTTGGTCCCCGACTCCCACGTCACCGTCCCCGAGGCGTCCTTCTTCAGGTACTTGTACTCGAAGGAGGTGCCCTTCGGGACGATCACCGCCTTCGACCAGGTCGGGTAGGAGGCCGAGGACAGCGGGATCGCGTCGGCCGTGTTCCAGGCACCCAGCGAGGCGATCGAGCCGACGACGTAGACGTTCGTGCCGGACGTCGTCGTGGCCGACTCGTTGAACGTCACGTCGGTCGCGTTCGCGTCGGCCACGTTCCACGAATTGTTCAGGGTGAGCGCCGAAGTCCCCGCCGTACCAGTTCTGTTGGCGTTGGACTCCCAGGTCACCGCACCTGACGAGTCCTTCTTGAGGTACTTGTACGCGAAGGACGCGCCGGCCGGTACGGACACCGTGCCCGACCAGATCGGATACCCGCCGGACGAGAGGGCGACCGCCTTCGAGGCGTCCCAACTCCCCAGCGCGGCAACAGAACCGACGACGTAGACGTTGCTGCCGGACGACGTGGGGGCGTACGCGTTGAAGGTCGCGTTCACCGTCTTGGAGCCACCGCCACCGCCGCCACCGCCGTAGAACGCGACCGCGTTCTTCGCCGGAATCGTCAGACTCGCATTGCCACCGGACACCGTCACCGTGCTGCCGCCCCCGTCGACGACGTTCCGGTACGTCCCGTCGGCCATCCCTGTCGCGAACGTGTAAGTCACCGCAGAAGAACCGTTGTTGAGCGCGAAGAACCCGGTACCGCCGCGCCCGAAGCCGATCACGGACGACGACTTCGTCTGCCAGTCGGAGACGGCGGCGGTGCCCGCGGCGTTGTGCCAGGCCACCATCCCGACGACGGCGGTGTCGCGGTTCAGGCAGTACCACCCCTTCGAGCAGTCAGTGTCGGTGACGAACCCGCCAGAGTTCGGCGGCGCCTGGTCGCTCTGGCTGAACTGCCAGCCCGAATACACCGTCGGTGTCGACCACTTGTAGGCGAGCTGGAAGAGGTTCGCGAGCCGGTAGGTGTCGCCGTCCTTGTACGACAGGTGCAGTCCGTTGCGTTCGGTGTCGTGGTTCGTCACGAACGACACGGAGTTGTCGGCGGGCAGGACGCCGGAGGACGGCAGGGATTCCAGATCGCTGACGTTGCCCTGGAACGCCGACTTCAGCTTGCTCGCGTAGGTGAAGTCGAGGACGTCACCGGAGGCGTAGTAGTCGGCCGGCTGGGGTGTCGTACCCGGGTACACCTCCTGGAAGACGTAGGGGGCGGTCCCGGCGGTGGTGTTCGTCAGCTTCGACTCGATCGCCGCGAGGTCGGCCTCGGGGATGTGCTTGGCCGCGTCGACGCGGAATCCGTCGACGCCCAGGGCGAGTTGGGAGTTGAGGAAGTTCGCGATGCCGGTGCGGACGTGGTCCGTGCCGGTCTTCAGGTCGGGCAGGCCGAGGAGTTCGCAGTTCTGGACCTGGGTGAGGTTCCCGTAGTCCTTGATGGTGAGGTCGGAGGTGGGGCAACTCGACGCGTCGTGGTAGTCGGCGCGGTCCCACTCAGGGGTGTCGTACTTGTCGGTGACGGCCGTGCCGTTGTAGCCCGTGCCGGTCTGGGCGGCCGTGTGGTTGATGACGGCGTCCGTGTACACCTTGACGCCCGCCGCGTGGCAGGCGTTGATCATCGCCTGGAACTTCGCGGCCGTGCCGAACCGGCTGTTGAGGCTGTAGGAGTAGGGCTGGTAGACGTCCCACCAGTAGAACGACGCCTGCTTGAGCGACTCCGAGGGCGGCGCCACCTGTACCGCGCCGTACCCGGCCGGACCGAGGACGTCTCTGCACTCGGCGGCGACGGAGTCCCAGTTCCACTCCCACAGGTTGGCGATGACGTCGCCTTTCCTGGTGGTGTCGGCGTGGGCGGACGGGGTGGGGAGGGCGAGCGCACCGGCGAGGGTGAGGGCGCCGGCTGCGGTAAGGCGCAGCGTGCGGTGGAGGACACCTGGGGAGTGGTGTCGGTTCATGTTGCGGCTCCGGAACATGAGGGATCACTGTTCAACAATTCGTGAGACTGGGGCAGTTGAGACGGGCACGTCAAGACGGTGCGTGCAAATTCTTTCTGACAGTTGCAAGGCTCTTGCTGTAAACCTTGCGTGAGCGATACGGTCACGCGGGGTCGGACCCGCAGTAACCGCCCGGCAATCGCTAGGAGTTCCCGCCCGTGACACCGAGATGGCCCCGGCGGATCGCCGCCGTCGCGCTCACCGCCCTTACGGCAGCCCTCGTCCCACCCGCCACCGCCCGCGCGGCCACCCCGCCCGCGCCCCCGTCGGACGCGAAGCTCGCCGCCGAACCCGCCCGGCACGACGCGACCCGCGAGCAGTTCTACTTCGTCCTCCCGGACCGCTTCGCCAACGGCGACACCGCCAACGACCGAGGCGGCCTCACGGGTTCACGCCTGAGCACCGGCTACGACCCGACGGACAAGGGCTTCTACCAGGGCGGCGACCTCAAGGGCCTCACCGGGCGCCTCGACTACATCAAGGGGTTGGGCACGACGGCGATCTGGCTGGCGCCGATCTTCAAGAACCGCCCGGTGCAAGGCAGCGGAAACGACGTCTCAGCCGGTTACCACGGTTACTGGATCACCGACTTCACACAGGTCGACCCGCACTTCGGCACCAACAACGACCTCGAAACCCTCATCTCCAAGGCGCACGCCAAAGGCATGAAGGTGTTCTTCGACGTCATCACCAACCACACCGCCGACGTCGTCGACTACGACCCCAAGTCCTACAACTACCTCTCCAAGGGCGCCTTCCCGTACCTGACGAAGGACGGTCGCCCCTTCGACGACGCCGACTACGCGGACGGCAAGCGCAAGTTCCCGCCGGTGAACGCCAGTTCCTTCCCCCGCACCCCGAAGAACACCGGCGTCACCAAGGTCCCCTCCTGGCTCAACGACCCGACGATGTACCACAACCGGGGCGACTCCACCTTCGCCGGAGAGAGCTCCACCTATGGCGACTTCTCCGGCCTCGACGACCTGTGGACCGAGCGCCCCGAGGTCGTCAGCGGCATGGAGAAGATCTACGAACGCTGGGTCAGGGACTTCGGTATCGACGGCTTCCGGATCGACACCGTGAAGCACGTGAACATGGAGTTCTGGACGCGGTGGGCGACCGCCCTCGACGCCTACACCGCCCGGCACGGCCGCGCCGGCTTCTTCATGTTCGGCGAGGTCTACTCCGCCGACCCCGACATCACCTCCCCGTACGTCACCCAGGGCCGCCTGGACGCCACCCTCGACTTCCCCTTCCAGGACGCGGCCCGCCGGTACGCCTCCCAGGGCGGCAGCGCGCAAGCCCTTGCACAAGTTTTCGGCGCCGACTACAAGTACACGACCGACAAGGCGAACGCCTACGAACAGGTCACCTTCCTCGGCAACCACGACATGGGCCGCATCGGCACCTTCATCGAGCAGGACAACCCGAAGGCCACCGACGCCGAACTCCTCGCGAAGGACCGGTTCGCCAACGAGCTGATGTTCCTCAGCCGGGGCAACCCGGTCGTCTACTACGGTGACGAACAGGGCTTCACCGGCGCGGGCGGCGACAAGGACGCCCGCCAGACCATGTTTGCCTCGAAGGTCGCCGACTACCTCGACGACGACCAGATCGGCACCACCCGCACCCACGCGACCGACGCCTACGACACGAAGGCGCCCCTCTACCGCCAGATCGCCGCCCTCTCTCAACTCCGCACGAAAAACCCGGCGTTGACGAACGGCGTCCAGACCGAGCGTTACGCCGCGAACGGCCCCGGCATCTACGCCTTCACCCGAAGCGACCGGCACACCGAGTACCTCGTCGCCCTCAACAACGCCCCCGAACCGAGGACCGCGACCTTCGCGACCTCCTCACCCGGCATGACCTTCCAGGGCGTCTACGGCACCAGGTCGACCGTCCGCTCCGCCGCCGACACCCGCGTCGCCCTCACCGTCCCGCCCGGCACGGCCCTCGTCCTCAAGGGCGGCCTGGCGAAGCCGACTTCGACCCCGAAACTCACCCTGACCGCACCCCCGGCAGGCGCCACCGGCACCGTGGAGATCGCCGCCGACGTCACCGGCGGACAGCTCAACCGCGTCATCTTCGCCGCCCAGACCGGCAACGGCCCCTGGCGCACGCTGGGTTCGGCCGACCACGCCCCGTACAAGGTCACGCAGCGCATCGGCAAGGACGTCAAGCCCGGAACCCCCGTCCGCTACAAGGCGGTTGTCGTCGACTCGGCCGGACGGAAATCTTCAGAAACCGCATCCACCACCACCGGCACCCCGCCCACCACTCCACCCCCCTCCGCGGCGAACCGCGACTACGCGATCGTCCACTACAACCGCCCCGCCGGCGACTACACCGACTGGGGCCTGTACGCCTGGGGTGACCTCGCGGACGGCGAGGCCACGACCTGGCCCGCCGGCCACCCCTTCACCGGCCGTGACGCCTACGGCGCCTTCGCCTACGTCAAGTTGAAGCCGGGCGCCTCGAACGTCTCCTTCCTCGTCGTCGACAAGGACGGCACGAAGGACGTCACCACCGACCGCACGATCGACGTCACCAGAACCGGCGAGGTCTGGATCGAGCAGGGCAAGCCGGACGTCCGCACCGACCGCCCCGACCACCCGGCGCAGGACAAGACGAAGGCGGTCCTGCACTACCACCGCGCCGACGGCGACTACGACGGCTGGGGTCTGCACGTCTGGACGGGCGCCGCGCACCCCACCGACTGGACCAAGCCGCTCCAGCCCACCCGCACCGATCCCTACGGCGCGATCTTCGAGGTCCCTCTCAACCCCGGCGCCACCAGCCTGAGTTACATCCTCCACAAGGGCGACGAGAAGGACCTCCCCACGGACCAGTCGCTCGACCTCACCGCGACCGGACACGAGGTGTGGCTCTTGAACGGCCAGGAGAAATACCTGCTGCCCCAGCCCGCCGGAAGCGCCACCGCCCTCGACCTGACCACCTCCAAGGCGATCTGGATCGACCGGAACACCGTCGCCTGGAACGGCAGCGAGGCCGCCGCCTCCACCCAGCTCCTCTCCTCCCACGACGGCTCGATCAGGGTCGACAGCGGAACCCTCACCAGCGACGACGAACGCTGGCTCCGCCTCACCAGGACCACCCTCACCGACGCCCAGAAGGCCAAGTACCCCCACCTCAAGGACTACACGGCCTGGACGATCGACCCCCGCGACCGCGCCCGCGTGAGGGACGCCCTTAGGGGTCAGCTCGTAGCCTCGCAACGCGCCGTGAACGGCGCCGTCCTCGCCGCGACCGGCGTCCAGATCGCCGGCGCCCTCGACGACCTGTACCCGGCGGCGACCAAGGCGACCCTGGGCCCCACCTTCTCCAACGGCCGCCCCACGCTCGCTGTCTGGGCCCCCACGGCCCGGTCCGTCGCCCTCGACCTCGACGGCAAGTCGGTCCCCATGAAGCGCGACGACACCACCGGCGTCTGGTCCGTCACCGGCCCGGCGAGCTGGAAGGGCAAGCCCTACCGGTACGCCGTCGAGGTCTGGGCGCCCAGCGTCCGCCGGATCGTCACCAACCACGTCACCGACCCCTACTCGGTCGCCCTGACCGCGAACTCCGGGCGCAGCCTGATCGTCGACCTCGACGACAAGTCCCTCGCGCCGAACGGCTGGACGACCTACGCGAAGCCCAGGGTCGTCCCGATGAAGGACGCCCGGATCCAGGAACTCCACATCCGGGACTTCTCGATCGCCGACCGCACCTCTCGACACCCCGGCCAGTACCTCGCGTTCACCGACAAGGACAGCGACGGGGTGAAGCACCTGCGGGAGTTGGCGAAGTCCGGCGCCAACTACGTGCACCTGCTCCCCGCGTTCGACATCGCCACCATCCCCGAGAAGCGCGCCGACCAGGCCGTCACCGACTGCGACCTCGCCGCCCTGCCCGCCGACTCCGAGAAGCAGCAGGAGTGCGTGGCGAAGATCGCCGCGAAGGACGGCTACAACTGGGGGTACGACCCGTACCACTACACGGTCCCCGAGGGGTCGTACGCGACAGACCCCGACGGGACCGCCCGCACGGTCGAGTTCCGCAAGATGGTGAAGGCGCTCAACGGTGACGGACTGCGGGTCGTCATGGACGTCGTCTACAACCACACGGCAGCCGCCGGGCAGGCCGAGACGAGCGTCCTCGACAAGGTAGTACCCGGTTACTACCAGAGGCTGATGCCCGACGGCGGCGTCGCCGACAGCACCTGCTGCGCCAACACCGCGCCCGAGAACGCCATGATGGGCAAGCTCGTCGTCGACTCGATCGTCACCTGGGCCAAGGAGTACAAGGTCGACGGCTTCCGCTTCGACCTGATGGGCCACCACCCCAAGGCCAACATCCTGGCCGTCCGCAGGGCCCTCGACGCCCTCACTCTCCGGAGGGACGGGGTGGACGGCAAGGGGATCATCCTCTACGGCGAGGGCTGGAACTTCGGGGAGGTCGCCGATGACGCCCGGTTCGTGCAGGCCACCCAGAAGAACATGGCTGGGACGGGCATCGCCACCTTCTCCGACCGGGCCCGGGACGCCGTGCGCGGCGGCGGCCCCTTCGACGCCGACCCCGGCGTCCAGGGCTTCGCGTCCGGCCTCTACACCGACCCCAACCCGGCGGCGGACAACGGCACTTCGGCCCAGCAGAAAGCCCGGCTCCTGCACTACCAGGACCTGATCAAGGTCGGCCTGACCGGAAACCTCGCCGGCTACCGCTTCACCGACACCAGCGGCCGTCAGGTCACCGGCGCCCAGGTCGACTACAACGGACAGCCCGCCGGATACGCGGCGAACCCCGGCGACGCACTCGCCTACGCCGACGCCCACGACAACGAATCCCTGTTCGACGCCCTCGCGTTCAAACTGCCCGCGCGGACCGGCGCGGACGATCGCGCCCGGATGCAGGTCCTCGCGATGGCCACGGCCCTCCTCTCCCAGGGCCCGACCCTCTCACAGGCCGGCAGCGACCTGCTCCGCTCCAAGTCCCTGGACCGCAACTCCTTCGACAGCGGCGACTGGTTCAACGCGCTCCACTGGAACTGCGCCGACGGCAACGGCTTCGGCCGCGGCCTGCCCCCGGCCGCCGACAACGCCGCCAAATGGCCCTACGCGAAACCCTTGTTGACCACGGTCAAGGTCAACTGCCGCCAGATCGAGGCGACCGCGTCCGCCTACCGCGACCTGCTGAGAATCCGTACGACCGACAAGGCGTTCACCCTCGGTACGACGGCCCAGGTGCAGTCAGCCCTGTCGTTCCCGCTCTCGGGTCCTGGCGAGACACCCGGTGTGATCACCATGCGCCTCGGTGACCTGGTCGTCGTCTTCAACGCCACTCCCACCACCCAGGACCAGAAGATCACCGAACTGGCCGGTTCCGGATACCAGTTGCACTCTGTTCAACGAGCGGGCGCGGACTCTACCGTGAAGGAGTCGCGCTACGAGCGGGTTTCGGGCACCTTCGCCGTTCCGGGGCGCACTGTGGCGGTTTTCTCCCGTACGGCCTGACGGTTCAGTAACTTGTCTCACGCATGAGATCCGCAAGCACGGCTCGCCTCGCACACGCGCAGGGAGAGGAGACGGCCGTCGACGCTCAGCGCAGCACCGAAGACGACCCCGGCGCGACCGTGCTGGTGGTCGACGACGTGGCGGCCAGCCGCTACGCCATGGGCGCCGTCCTGCGCCGCGCCGGACACCAAGTGGTGGACGCGGCCAGCGGATCGGACGCCCTGCGGCAGGTCGACGTACGGCTGAGGGACGGCACCCTGTTCGACATCGCGCTGGTGGACGTCGGGCTGCCGGACATGAGCGGCTTCGAGCTGTGCCGCCGCCTCAAGTCCATCCCGGGGACGGCCACCCTGCCCGTCGTCCACTTCTCCGCCGCGGCGGTCGCGCCGAGCGACCGGTGCCAGGGGCTCGACGCGGGCGGGGAAGCGTATCTCACCGTTCCCGCCGACCCGTTGGAGATCCAGGCCGTCGTCCGCGCGGCCCTGCGCGGGGCGCGTACCCGCGGTGACGCCGAACAGACGGCCCGGCGGCTCGCGTTGCTCGCCGAGGCCGTCGTCGCCGTACAAAGCGCGCGTGACGTACAGGAGTTGGCGGACGTGGCGGCCGAGAGCGCGGCCCGGCTGACCGGCACCCCGGCCGTCGTCCTCGTCGTCGGCCCCGAGGGGCGGGTGCACCGGGGACTGCCGCGCGGCCGGTCCCTCGTCCTGGCGCCCGACGCGGACGCCGACGAGGCGGTCGTCCGGCTCGTCACCCGGCTCGCGGACAGTCAGGGCGGCGCCCGGAACGTCGTCGTGCCCGCCGCGCTGTGGCCGCCGGGCTACTTCCGGCGGAGCGCGCGCGACGACGCCCGGCTGATCCTCGCGCCC
>NZ_JBTYMC010000012.1:0-50280 GCF_054880855.1 Streptomyces sp. S6
AGGAAGCGATCAGGAACACCACAGGTCACACGGCCACACACCGGGAATTCCCGTGGCCATCAGCCTGGACTCGACCGGCCGCACACCTGGACTTTGCCACGGCCGCCGTCACGGCTCTCGAAGGCGATCTGGAACGCGTTCAGGGGTGTCTTCCGGCGCATGGTGTCGGCGTACACCCGAATGTCCCCAGCCGCGTACGGATGAACGTGGCCACCTGTCAGCTTCCGCAGGATCTCTCTCGCCGTGTGGTGGCTCGGCGGTGAGTGGCGCGGATCAGTACGGCGACGAGGGCCGCCAGGTCCAGGGCGCCGTCCGGGTCGTCCGCGTAGCGGGTGGTCTGCAGCGGTCCCACCTCGTCCAGGCGTACCCCTTCCGCCTCCAGGACGTGGGCGAGGACCAGCAGCGCCAGGCGGGCGTTGCCGTCCGGGTAGGGGTGGAAGAAGCAGACGTCGAGGTAGGCCCTGGCCGCGCGGGCGGGCAGCGGGACCGACGGGTCGGTGCTCTGGTGCAGGCAGGCGGCGAAGTCCTGCCAGATGTGAGGCGTAAGCCCGTATCGCTCCCGACCGCCCTTGGCGAAAGCGTCGCTCCGGCGCAGGTTCACCTCGTTCACGCCCAGGACCAGCTTCTGCCAACCGGCGAGAAGGGTCGGGGTGAGCGGCTCTCCCCGGGAGGCGGCGGCGCGGGACAGGCGCATCGCGGCGAGCAACCGATCGGCACGGTCCGGGTCGCGCCGGCGGACCGGACCGTCGAACCAGGTGGTGAGGCCGTCCACGGCCGGACGCGCCGGCACCGGGCTCACGCTCGCGGACGAGGACCAGTCGACCTGCTCCCTGACCTTGCGCCAAGCGGCCAGCGCGTCACCGCTCACGGTAGAACCCGCGGCCGGTCAGGCGAATCGCCAGGTCCTCTCCCACCGCGTCGACCAGGGTCGAGGCAGGGGCGATGTGGCTCTTGAACCGGCCACCGATCGCGGCTTCCACCGCCTTCCGGGCCTTGTCCGGTCCCATGCCGGTGGAGGTCAGGAACCAGGTCAACGTCGTCTCGCAGATCCCGTACCACCCCCCTTCGGCATGGGTGCTGTTGACGACCGCGGTGACCAGGCGGGTCACCGCGCGCTCCAGGTGCCAGCTGCGGTCCTCGGCGTCCGCGCCGGGACGGGGTGCAAGCTGCTCGAACCGCTCGGCGATGTCCTCCAGCCAGTCGCGCCACTCCAGCAGGGAGGTCACGACGCGTTCGGCGGTCTCCGCCGCCTCACCGACCGAGTGCGAATCGCAGCACCAAGTCTCGACGGGACCCCCGAAGTGGGTCGAGTAGTACCAGCCGCAGGCCCACCGGCCATAACGGGACACCAGGAGCACGGTGACCTCGTCGATGAATCGGAAGCCCGCTATCCGCTCGGCACCGCTGGGAGGCACCATCGGAACGACCAGTGCCGTCAGCCGTGCCGCCTCGTCGTCGTCCCAGTCGAAAGCGTTCCGGCCGGGGTCAGCGGCGGACCACGGCAAGTCCCGGGCTCGTTCGCGGTAGATGGACGTGGCGTACCCCCGAAGTCGGATGTGACGGAACAACCGACCGATCATGCCCACCGGGTCAAAACCTGTCACCCCAATTTGTTGGTCCTGCCCCCTGCCGCCACCCGGGCACGTTCACGTGTACCTGCTTGAGCACAACCCCGTGTACGCCGACACATGGTCCACCGCTTGCGGATGCGGCCGTTGACGCTCTCGATCGCGTTGACGACGCAGATGGCCTTGCGCACCTCGACGTCGAAGGAGAGGCAGGACGCGAACTCGGCCCAGGACTCCTGGAACTCCGGGAACCAGCTTCGCCGGGCGCTGCGCAGATGGGCTTGACGGGCCCTGGCGGCCTTGTCCCGGTCCTGCCAACTGGTCTCTACGGCCTCGGGATGGCCCTTGGACCGTCGCGGACCTGCATCAGCACGTCGTCCAGGCCGCGGTTCTTCAGTTCGGTGAACACGCTACTGCGCGCCCTCGGCGCCGTCACCGGCCCAGATGCCGAGAATGTCGCCGGTGCCTTCGGCGGCCACGGCCATCACCACGCGTATCGGACGGTTCGCGACCCGCCCGTCCCTGATCTCGACGTTGACGGCGTCCACGAACAGGACCGGGTGGACGCGGTCGAGCGGGCGGTCCGAGCAGACCGTCTCCGACAGGTGATGGACACCTCCACTCCAGCGACAGCATCATCTCGTCGAGAGATTCGGTGTCAGTGCCCGGAGTCCCTCTCGCGGGTGCCCGAGGCTCGCGGCACGGGGGTGGCGAGCAGCAACAGCGCGGCAAACACAAGGGGAGCGACGGTCTGGTACCCGATCCACACCTCACCCCCGGCGGTGCCGTCCCGCCGTGCCATCAGTAAGCCGGCAAGCGCCGTCAGACCCCAGCCACTGTCGTAGGCGACCATAAGCCGCATGCAGGTGCAGATCGGGCGGCTGCGCGCCAACTTGATCTCGATGCCGCCACCGATCAGCAGGGCGACGCCGGAGACGGCCATCAACCAGGCGGGCACGCCCAGCAGATCGCCGAGCCAGGAAGCGGCGGACAAGTAGGCGATACCGAGCAGCACCTTGAAGACGCCGTCGGCGACGATCCCCGCCAAGTAGCGCGTCGCTGACGGTGTCACAGCCTGAGCCTGTGTCATGAGCGTTCCTCCCTCGCGCCTGACCAAGGAACGCAACCGCCGCGCCCTGCTGGACGCTGCCTTCCAAGTCGTCTCCCGGGATGGGCACCGCGCCAGGCTCGACGAGATCGCCGAGCAGGCCGGACTGACGACCGGCGCTGTCTACTCACTGTTCGGCAGCAAGGGCGGCCTGGTGGCAGCCTTGGTCACCGACTACCTGCGGCCGCACTATGAGGAGATCGAGCAGGCGATTCCCGCAGAAATGGATCTCCTGGAGGCGGTTGACGCCTTCGCCCGGTACTACCGGCGCAGCTGTGACGCCCCGGCCGCGACCTCCGCCCTGTCGTTGCAGATCACCCTGCTGGACATGGCCCTGCACGATCCCGAACTCGGTTCCCGGCTCGCCGTGTCCGTCCAGGCGCAGGAGAGTCACCTGATCGCGTTGTTCACCGGCAGATCGCACAACGGCAGAGTCGTGACGTCGCATCAGGCACAGCGTCTGGTCACCGCGCTCAGGGCACTGTTCGTCGGTCTCACGCAGGGCGTCGTCCTGGGCCTCGTCCCCGGCGCCGACGAGCAGTACTTCGCCGACACCGCGTGCGCCCTGGCGTCCAAGGCAACCCTCGTCGATCAGGACGCCGGCACCCCTGTGTGATTCAGCCGCGTTGGTTCAGGGCTCCGGTCAGGTCTCGGTCGGCCTACTGCCCGCGAGGCCCGGTGAGCAGCCCTTCGGCGATCAGCCGGCGCACGGCAGCGCTGTCTCCTTGGTGCCGATGTCGGAGCGTCGGCCGATGCCGAAGCGGGTCATGAGCCACTCGCCGGGCTCGTAGCCACGGTGGATGGCGGTGCGCAGCAGCCGGTGGGCACGCTCGGTCGGCGCTTGGTACCGACGCTGTAGAGCCGGTAGCCCTCGTACAGGGTCACCATCCCTTCGGCGGCAAGCTGCTCCAGCGCGGAGCGGACCGCGCCCCTCGGCAGCCGGAGGTCCCCGGCGATCTCGGCCGGCGCAGGCAGGTGAGTGCCCGGCTCGGTGCATGAGAGCCGTACCCAGCGGCGCACCGCCTGGACGTCGTCGCCGCTTGCCACCCTGTTGTCCGCCGTCGTCATGCCCGTTCCCCTGTTCTCCGGTGATCCGATGCCGGAGAACAGCGTGGTGGGCGGCGCGGTGCGGGCGCCACGAACTTGCCGGTGTTTGCGGGAACCGGGCCTGAGTGCGGTGGATGCGGGCGGATACGCGTTGTCGATCGTTGAGCCGACACGGACAACAGGCACCCCCGGACGAGGTCACCGTGATTCAGGTACTGGCCGCAGGGTCAGCACGAAGACACCGGAACCGCTGTGGCGGGGCGACCGCCGTCGTCGTCGGGGACGGGCCGGGTGAAGCGGTAGCACTGGTCGACCTCAGCCCCCGCACTCGAGACGAGGATCGAGGCTCTCATCGTCCCTCCCTCCCGCACCACGCTCTTGACGTCGAAGGAACGCCGTCCGGTGGGGTCGAGGGCGTCCTGCATCCCGGGACGCGTCATGTCCTCGGCGTACATGCCGGAGATACGCGTCAGCGCCAGGCGGACCCGGCCGCCGATCTGGTTGCCGGGACCGCACGACGCACGGTCCCGCTCGGCGACCTTCGACGTCCACCCCTGGCCGGAGTGGCGGGCGTAGGTGAAGACGAAACACCGGGTCTCCCGGACGGGCCCACCGCCGAGCACGCCCTCCTCGTCGTACTGGGCGAACTTCTCCGCCGTGGCGGTGAACTCGCGTCGGGACGGGTCGTAGGTGATCACGGGTGCTTCGGAGTGCCGCCAGATCACGGCGGTGACGGCATCGGCATCGGTGGTCCCGCTCGCGTCGAGCGCGCGGGCGGTACCGTCCGCCGTGGCACGAGCCTGCCGCAGGACCGATGCGAGCGCCTTCCGGTCACGTGCGCCATTGGCATTCTCGTCGTGCCAGTTCCGGAACCACAGCCAGGAGACGACGGTGCCGAGAACGATGATCAACGCGATCAGAGCGGTCAGGCAGCCGGTGGTCATGAGACGGCCGGTCCGCCTCATGACCACCGCACCGCCGGTCGTGTCAGGTCCCACTAGCTGCCTTTGTATCCGATGTCGACCAGTGTCTGGTCCATGACCCGGGCGTAGCCGGTGGTGCCGGCGTTCTTCGGGTGGAACGATTCGAGACTGGCACAGACGTTGTCCCCTGGCCAGGGCAGGCAGGGAATCGGATTGGCCGGGTCTCCGTCGTGGAAGTCGCCGTCACCGTTCGGACCTGCGACGATCCGGTTGATCCACTCATCGCTGTCGCAAATCCCGTGTCCCTGGAACGCGGGGATCGGATCGGCGAACGTGACCTTGGTTCCGATCTTGCTCAGCTCCGCCACCTTGGCCTTCTGCTTGTCCCGGACGTAGTCCGCCAGTTGGTTCAGGGCGTCGAAGTCAGCGGTCACACACGGCCGATCACTGACCAGGCGCGGGTAGCCCATGAGAACGATCCGCGCGTTCGGCGCGGCAACCGCGATGGCGTCGATCAGGTCCCCGGTGGCCAGGACCGCGTCATCGACCTTGCCCTTGAAGTCGCCCGGGTCGCAGATCCCGATGATGTAGCACTTCGTGACGGCGTTGGTGAAGTTGTCCCCGTCGTTTCCGCCGATGGTCAGCATGACCAAGGTGGTGTCCGGGCTGAGGACGCCGGAGTCGAGCTGGCTCTTCTCGTGGTAGTTGCCGATCCTTCCCCACGATGTGGGGTTTCCTGAGGTCAGTTGCCAGGTGTGCGCGCCGGAGCAACTGACGTCCAACAAGTCGGCGACGCTGCTCCTGCTGTCCGAGAGTTCGCCGAGGCTGGTGTTCTGGCCGGGCAGTCGGACCTTGCGCGGCCAGGAGTTGCCGCTGCGCCGGCACGCGTTCCAACTGCTCTTCCCGTGGTCCCTGTCGGACTCGGGCGAGTAGGACCCGGCACCCTCACCCGAGGTGTAGGAGTCGCCCATGGTGACGACCATGTGCTTCGGCTTGGCCGACAGCGGCTGGAAGGCGACGGCGTCCCAGGCGACGTCCTCGTCGGCGGTGCCGTCGTCGGCGACGTTCGTCAGCACCACCCGCGGGGTGCCGGTGAAGCGGTAGACGCCGAGCTCCACCCAGGTGTTGGCACCGAAGTGGGTGTTGACGTAGCGGTGGCGGTCACCGCCCGCGACCCCCTTGATCACGTAGTGGGCCTGCTGGGTGTGCGCCCCCGTGTCCGGTTGGTGCGCGAAGACGCGGGCCCACTCGACATTGCGGTCGAGGGTCCAGGTGCCGTCGATGGTCATCCGCCCGCCCGCGCCGCCGAGATGGGCGGTGTCGCGCGTGTGCGCGTACCAGAAGTGGCCGCCGTGGCCACCGCCGATCTGGTAGAGGTCTCCCTTGGCCTCGTACGGTCCGAGACCGGGTCCCGTCGCCGCCGGGTTGGGATAGAAGGTGAACTGGAAGTTCCCGGCGTCGGTACCGGACGATCCGCAGGTGCTGTAGGTGTTGACGCTGTCGGGGACGGACTCCACGACCAGCGCACCGGCCGGCGCGGCGCCGCACTCCGCGGTGCCGTGCTTCAGCCGATATCCGCGGCCCGGCTCCTCCCGCAGTGTGACGTACTTGATGCTCTCGTTGCCGCAGTTGGTGGCGCAGTTCGACTTCCACGTCACGTTCGAGCCTCGCCACCAGTACTTCTCGTAGCACTTGGCGTCGGGACAGTCCGGCGGGTTGGCGACACTGCAGTTGTTGGTGGCGTTGCAGAACGCGCTCAGCGGCGGTTTGACGAGGGTGCGCTGGACCACGTCGATCCACCAGGCGGGCCGGAAACCGGCGCTGGAGAATCCCGACTCGCCGGGCCAGTCCTGTCGTCCGTCGGTGGAGTAGGAGTAACCGGTGTCCATGGACCAGGCCGACCAGCCCATCACCTTCTCCTGATACGGCCAGTTCTGAGGCTTCGCGGCGTCACGCGGGTCGTTCATGAACGGGTTCCGCGAGGGTGGATAGATCGGGTTCGCGGGGTTGTTGTACCAACCCAGACCCCACGGTTTGCCGTCCCCGTTGTTCTTGTTGAAGCCCAGGTTGTAGTTCCACAGCGCGGCGAACCAGTTCTCCGGCTTCGACGGGTCGTCGTTGTTGACGGTGATGGTCTGCCCTGCGGTGTGCAGTTGGTTCCACTTGTCCGCGAGGATGTACATCGACGCGGCGATGTTGACCGAGTAGTCCAGCGCCACGGCCTTCTGCGTCGCCGGCGGCAGAGACGTCTCGCCGGTCTTCTCGTGGCCCGCGAGCCGCATGCCGTCGGTGACCTGGCCGACACCGTAGCCGCAGTCGGACAGGTTCCAGTTGATTCGCCAGTACGCCTCCGCGGTGTCCCCCTTGTGCCCGTAGAAGCCGGAGATCGCCGCCTGCGGGTTGCCCATCTGGCCGGGGACGGCACCGGACTCGGCCTGCCACAGGTTCGACTCCTGCGCGAGCACACCCAACAGCACCTGGGCGGGGATGCGCCCACCCCCCTTCAAGGTGGGAGGCGGGAACAGACCCTGCGGGTCGACGGTGCCCAGTCCTGTCTGAGAGCGCCAGTCTCCCTGCTTGATCCACTTGGCGCGCAGTTCACCGCGGATCGCCATGTCGACGGCCCACTCGACCTGGTTCGAAGTGGGCTGCAACGCCAGTGCCTTGACATCGTTGCGGGGAACAGAGCACCAGCGGTCGGTGTCGACCGGGTTGTTCTCCCGCTCGTCGACACGCACGGCCCGTCCGTTTCGGCCCGACGTCGCCCTGTCGCTCTGGCGGAGGGAGGGGGAGAAGGACTCTCTCCCTGTGTCACCGGTCGGGTCGGCGACCGTCTCGGTGATCTTCTCACCGGTCGCGGTCGCCGTACCGGTGATGGTCAGTGGCGCGGCGTCCTCGTCCGTGGGGTCCTGGGACGGGCGTGTGCGCGGCGAGGGTTCGGCCTTGGTGAAACCCTTTCCCGCGTTCCCGATCCGGTCCAGGCCCGCGCGCACGCCGGGCATGAGCACGGGATCGACAGCGAGTCGGCCGTGGGTGGACACATCCGTGCCCGCCGGAACGTCCAGGCGGGCCACCGCGGTGTCGTCGAGCTTCGTGTTCTCGGCGTCCCCGGTGAGGAATGCCCGGCCCTCGGTGCCCTGTTCGAGCGCCAGGTCTCCGAGCTTTCCCGACGCGAGCGTCACCGGTGTGCCTCGGCCTTTCCACAGTTTGGCGTGAGCCGTGCTGCCGCTGTGGTCGAGGAACGCGATGCCCTTGGCTGTGGGACGGATGTCGAACGGCACACCGTTCGTGGCAGCCAGCTTTTGCAGCTTTCCGTCCGCCGGAGCGACGTGTACCAGGTGTCCACCGTGCGCGCCGACAAGGCCGTCTTTCACGGGGACGGCGGAAGTCACCTGCCCGGTGACTGTGGTGTCGGAGGCTGTCCTGCCGCTGGTGTCGACGGTGACGAGCCGGGTCTTGTCGTCGCGGAACGCGGTGAACGCGGCCGTCCGGGTCCCGGGGTTGCACGACGGGTCGAAGTAGGCCAGCGAACTGGTGAAGGGCAGCTTCGTCACCCGGCCGGACCTCAGGTCGACGACTGCGGTGAAGGCCCCGCCCTGCATCAGATCCGGTTTGTTCGTGAAGGTCCGCGGCGCGTACACGACCGCGGCGTGATCACGGTCCATGACGCAGGAGTTGCCGATCCACGAATCCGCCGGCATCCCGGGTTCCGCCAGCGTGGCGACGGTCCGCCACGTGTACGCGTCCTTGCTGTCCGCCACGAGAACCTTGACGCCTCCGGTGTCCGCGGCGGTGGTCACGGCTCTGTCCGCAGAGGTCTTCCAGTCCTTCCCGAGTGACTTGCCGGGATCCTGCACCCGGGTCGACGGATCGGACGACGGCCTGCCGGACGGCTTCGGATCGGGAGGGCTGGTGCCGGCGAACGCAGGCGCAGCTTGTACAAGCCCGGTCAGGACCGCGGCGGCCGCGAGGCCCGCGATCCCGGCACGAGCCGGTCTGGGTAATCTCAACTGTCCTCCTCCGATGGGAGTTTTCGGGCATGAACGAAAGACCTGTTGGGAGAGAGTGGTGGCCGGCGTCGGCGAAGAACTGGTCCGCTGGAAAGTGGCGTTCTCGTCGTGGACCTTTTCGAATCTGCCGATGGTGTCGTCGGCGGTGCAACCGATGCTCCGGTACGCACCTGCCGGTTCGAGTTCCAGTGGTCGTCACAGGTGGACGGGGAATCGAGGTTGTGGTGGTCGCCGTCCAGCGCCTGTGCGTTCGGGGTCATGGTGAGCGCGGCGGCGAGCGCGGTCTCGGTGACCGCGGCCTGACCGGACAAGTCATGGTCTGCGTTCTCCTCGGACGTTCGGTCGGGACTCCTGTGGATCGCCGACGGCCTGTGGGGGCCGTTGAGTGGCCGACGGTCCGATGACCGTCGGGCATGTCGGTCCCGACCGCGCAGGTGACATCCGCGACCGTGCCTTCCGCACTACGAGTAGCCACCTATCCGGTTGCCCGGAGGGACACAGCGCGGCGAGGTACGCCGCCGTCCACCTCGTCGACGCGGGAGCGCACTACATCGCGGCCGGCCCTACCGGACTGCTCCTGAGCGAGGACGTCGTCGTACGCCTTTCGCGCTCAGGAACAGTCCGCTCGGGGAAGTCCCGCTTGTCCGTGCACGCGTCGATCAGTTGGTCCCGGGCGGCACTGACCATGTGTGTCTGCGCCCTGGTCGGCGCGTACGTCTCCGTCAGCAGTCTCCAGGTGGCCGGATCCTCCAGATCCCCGGCGAACGCTTTCGGCACGGGCGCCGTGGCATCGGACCGCAGCACGGATTCCCCCAGGCGAGGCTCGTTCCGCTGACAGCGGTCATCTTGGCCATGGGTTTCACGTAGTTGTTCCCTTCTTGTCGGGTCGGGACAGATTGCGAGTCGAGCGGGTCTGGTCACGTCTCGGCCAACACGGCGGGTCCTGTTCCAGCGTTCTCCCGGAGGTGCGGCGCCTGCCGATCTCGCTTGCCGCCGTGCCCGGTTGGCCGTCACCGTGCACGGCATCGGCGTGGAGCAGAACTCCGGCCCGCTTGCGGTCGACGTCACCACCGGACGTCGTCTTCGCGGTCGGCGAGGTGTCTCAAAGGATCACGAAATGGTGCGGGAAGAACGCGCCGTGCTGTCCGGAGAGGAAGAAGCCGGGCCGTGTCCACGTCACTGCGGCGGAACTCGTCGTTCTCGCTGGAGGAATCGAGCAGATCGCCAGGAACGGAACGGTCCGGGCGCCGGCCCGCCGTTGTTCCCTGGCTGACGGGCTCTTGTCCGGCCTCGTGATGGCGCGGCATTCGAGGGCACCACGCGTGCGGGACGGTCGTCCATCAGGGCAGAGGTGTCCCGGCGCACAAGAACTGGTCGATGACAGTGGCGACTGACGACATGACGAGATCCCCCTACCCCGTAGCGACGCTGGCCCCCCGGTCGCTGATTGACGCGTCCAGGAGCGAGTGGTCACACCCCTCCGGACACAGCAGCCACCATAGACACAAGCCGACTGCACGCAGCAAGGGGGAGCTTCGGGTTCGCACTCAGATTGGCGTGAAACGCTTCCACGTCGCCGACCGCCGACCGTGAAATTCCTGACCCCTCCCCGCGAGGTCACGATGCGGCCCGACGGAAACCCGCCCGTGAATGCCATCCGACGAGCCGTCGTCCACTTTCCCGACTCGGCGCGAACCACACTTTCAGCTGTGGCGGCACGACCCGATCAGGCCATCAGAGCTTCAGCGGCCCATGCCTCCGCACGCCCTCGGCAGGAAATATCGATCGACGAGCCATTGTCGGCGATAAGTCCGGAATTTCCGTGATCGACCTCGCGGCGGAGAACCGCTCTGGGAGGCGTGGGTCGTACGGACGACTTGGTCGTGGAGCATCAGCCTGGCCGCCACAACGGTCACCCCCTTGGCCAGGGCAGTCGCACACGACGGCGATCAAGATCACACGGCAACGCAAACATCGCACTCACAGCAAAAATGCGTACCGTTCAAGGAAATCCCACGCTAGTTCACTTACTCATTCCCGTCAGTCAAAATTCAGCATCTGTGCAATATTGAAGACGGACGGGACTATTCCGGTCTCGCGATCCGGCCAAGAAAAGTCGATTTCATCGACTGCCACCTCGTACCCGGATTTAACCTTCCGCCAGCACACCCACTGTTGGTAACGCGCCTCGATCGCTCTCAGCGACCGGTTCATATCCGAATAATTTCAGTCCACCGCATCCAGGTCGTTACTTCTTTCCCGAACACACCTCACTCCGATGGTTCTTCAGGATGCCCCCCTTCCCGGCGTCCCTTGCCAGCGCAGGACGGACGACCGTCTCGCGGAGGTAGGGCGTCCTCGGAGGCAGCCCGACGAAGAAGCGGTTCCCTTCAGGTCTGTCGAGCGGCCCGCGCCCTAGGGACGTAGACCTCCCGGCGGCGGGGGAACCACCGGCACCGACCGGGCATGTCACTCCTGGCGAGAGGAGGCTGCGGGAGTTCGTCGAGCAGCGTGCCGTCTTTCTTCGTCGGATGCACGGGGACGTCACGGGTTGCCGCTCTGTCTAGGGTTGCGGCCCGGACAACGCCCACAGGGACGGGAGCAAGGTCGCCAGGAGCAGTCCGTATCCCACGACCGCCGTGACGGTGGGGCCGCCGCTCGTGAGGAGCAGCGCAACCGGGACGCCCACGGCGGTGCCGAGTGCGGTGAGTCCGGCCGGCATCCGCCACCACGGGCGGACAGGCAGGTGGCGGCCGGACGGCGGGAGGAAGGTGTCGCGCGGGTCGAGGCGGGTCGTCCGGTCCGCGGGGAACGGGGCGTGGCGGGGTGGATGTCGGCGCAGGCGGCCGAGTGGCACCGGGCGGGATCCGCCGGGCAGGACGATCACCGCGGTCCTCGTCCACCGGGCGGGCCCGTGGACCACCACCTCGGCCCCGTCCTCCATGTCGTCGAGCGCCGGATGCCACATCACTCGCTGCCAGCGGCTCTTGCCCGCCCGTGAAGCGGACACGACGAGCCAGATCGCGGTGGCCGCTCCTCGCGGGCCGCGCCGGACAGTCGCCGTCAGGGTGGTGCCCGGGCGGCGCGACAGCAGGAGGAAACGCAGGCCGCGCCAGACCCAGACGGCGCACAGGACTGCCGCGACCGCCCCCGCCAGCAGTGTGGGGATGAGGAGGTCGTCCTCGGCGGCGGTCTCGTCAAGGTCGCCGGGGAAACCCTGGGAGTCGGTGCGGGACGGGTCGTAGGCGACCGGGAAGGGCTTGCCCTGGCTGTAGCGGCCGGTCTCGTAGACCGTGAACAGCTGGAGACGGGTGCGGCCGGCGTCGTCGGTCCACCGTACCCGGATGTCCTCGCTGTCTCCGATGCCGTCCTCGACGACGACTCCCACGGCCGTGGCCACCGCTCGGTCCCGTTCGTTCTCGTAGCGGTGGAGGTGGAACAGCAGCCAGCCGGCGAGGAGAGCGTAGCCGGTGACCGTGGCGACGAGGCCCAGGAGGGCAACGCGCAGGGCGGGGCGGGCGGCCGGTGGTGGCGTGTGGGAGTGTGTGCCGGTCTTCATGCGGACCTGCCTTCTTGAGTGCGTCCCGTGAGTTGGCGGGTGGTGGGGCAGGGATGGTTCTCATGCCGGCCGCCCTTGCCGGCGCAGGCCGCTGATCCGCCTGGAGGGGCCCGGGACCGTGAGCGCCGAGGCATACCTCGACATCGCCAAGGACATGTACCGGCTCGCGGTCACCGACGACCTCAACGGCATCGCCGCCCTGCTGATCACCATGCTCCTGACCGCCGGCTTCCGCGTCGTCCACGTCCCCGGCCCGGCCGTCGACCGCGCCCGCCGCACCACCCCGGCCGAGGAGGCCACCGCCCGCACCGCACGGCTGCGCGACCTGCTCACCGGCATCCACCCCGGCCCGAAGCGGGCCGTCGACCCGCCGCTCATCCTGCTGGGCCACTGCGTCACCCCGGCCGAGATCCGCCACACGGACACCGCCGGGCTCGCCCAGCGTGCCGTCCTGCCCGGCTCATGCGTGAACTCGCCGACGAACTGCCGGTCGGCAAACACCACTTCAGGGCCCTGGGAGCCGGGAGCGAAGGACTGCTGACCGGCCCCCTCATGCGCAGCCTGCCGGGGACGGGGGCCACCCGCACCGCCGAGTTCATCGCGGCCGTCGGCGACGTCCACCGCTTCACCAGTGACGACGCGCCGGCCGCCGCCTCCGGGCTGTCCCCGCCGCTCTCCCCGTCCGGCGAAGTCCGCTGCTCGCGCAGCGCGACCAGCGGCGGCAAGGCCCTCGAACGCGCCTTCCGCCAGGCCGCGTTCCGCCGGGCGCTGATCGCATCGGCCCGACGCGGAATCAACGTCCTGCGCGACCCCCACCCCTGCGAGGCCCGTCCACCCCCGCGTCCGCATCAGGCGGCATCCTGCGTCTGCACACCCGCCAGCAGATCCCGGAGTCCTGACGCGTCGGCGCTGTCGACCGCTTCGGTCACGAGAAGGCTCAGATCGGCGACCGTGCCGTCGGGGGCGGTGAGGACCGTGCTCAGCCAGCGGACAGTGGAAGTCCACCCGTCGGCCCGCAGGACCGTCTCCAGGGCGGATGTCACAGCGGTGCGGAACGCGTCCCGGCGCAGTGCCGGGCGGACGGCAGCAGGCGCTGTGCGTATCTGACGGTCGATCAGGTCGGCGAGGGAGGGCCAGGTGCCGTCGTCCACGGCGTCCAGGGCTGCGGCCAGGGCCTCGGCGGGAGTGTTCCGGTGCGTCGCCGTCCGCAGGTCCGGTTCTTCGATCAGGTCGTCCACGAGGCGGCGCAGTTCATCGGGATCGATGTCCAGGAGGTGTACAGGGGTGGGGGCGGATGCGCGGGTGATCTCGGAGCGGTGTTCCTCCCAGAGGCCGTCCAGGGTCACCTGGGGGTCCGAGCCGAGACGGTCCAGGCACCAGCGTTCGACCTCGGGGGCGGTGCGCAGGGTGAGGGGGACGGAGCGGAGGTCACCGGGGGGGTCGGCGGGCGGGAGGGCGGCGATGCGGGACAGGTGGGGCGGGTGGCTGTCGGTGGCGTACGGGTCGAAGGCGTCGTCCTCCGCGATCCACATCGCGGCGCGGCGGGCCACGTGTGGGTCCCGCTGAGCGGCGTCGAGGGCGTCGTAGAAGTCCTGGGGGCGGCGGCCCGCCTGTTCCAGGGCGCACCACCAGGTGGCGCCCAGGCCATGGAAGACGACGCCTGTGGCGTGAACGCGTTCCAGTGCCTCGGCCGCCGCGGTGGTGCCGGCGACGTGTGCCGCGTCGGCGTCGGCCGCGGTCTCGGCTCGCCACGCCTGGAGCTGGGAGGCCCGCAGGAGTCGGGGCGCGTACGGGGTCAGGAAGCGCAGGGGGCCGGAGAGCCGGTTCTCCAGGGCGTCTCGGGCGATGCGGAGCGCAGTCTCGCGGGGGTGGCGGCTGTGGCGCCGGTGGGCGAGTTCGTGGGCGACGACCGCGGCGAGCTGGGCCTCGGTGAGGGTGCGCAGCAGGGGCAGGCCCAGGAGCAGGACATAGGTCCGGACACCGCGGACCCTCAGGCGGGTGAGAGCCGCGGTCGGGTCGGGAGCGATCCGGACGAGCAGCGGACCCTCGAAAGCGAGACGCCGGGCGACCGTCCTCACCAGTGCGGCCAGTTCGGGTTCGTCGTCGGGGCGTACCGCGCGCCCGGGAAACTCCGTCGGGCCCCTGACGGCTTCGACCACCCAGGCCGCCAGACCCACCAGCGGAGCACCGAGCACCCACCACTCCCCCTGGGCGGCGACGGTCAGGATCACCGCGGCGACCGCCGCATGCGGCCACCAGACCAGGGCCAGCATGCCGATCACCAGCAGCCACTCGCGTCCGGGCAACGGCCGCGCCATCCCCACCCCCGCCGTCCGAAGAAACTCAACGTATCTTCACATGATCGAGAGGGTGCGGGGGCTGCCGGGCTTCGGCAGTCTTCCGCGGAGATCCATTTCGGGATCCGGCCGGTCAGGCTGTCGAAGTCGACCGTCTCATCCACCGCGACCGGTTGTCCTTTCTGTGCGGAGCCAGGACTGCCGTCGAGAAACCCGGAACTTCCTCCACCAAGACGTCGCCGCCGAAGTCACCGATCCCGAGGATCCGTTGCGCGCGATCCGGTATATACGCCGGGCATGCACCTTTGCGCCCCTTTGCGTCTGGTACGTGCTGAACCAGCTGGCCGTTTCCTCGTGAAGGAGGGAAGAGGGAGCAGCTCGGAGACAGGAGTGAGCGGTGCGGGTGGGGTTGCATGATGCACGGACGCGACGACGGGTCGGGCTGGGTATGGTCTCTGCCGTTCTGGTCTCTCTGGCTGTCGTGCTGGCGAGACGGGATCGGGGTACGGAAGCGGCGGCGCTGTGGCTGTCGGCGATCTCCGTGGTGGTGGCGCTTCTCCCCTTCGTGCTCGACACGCTGCGTGAGCCGACGGAGGAACCCGCCGATCCGAGCCGGCGGCAGCGAGCGGCCGACGAACTCGCCGAGGCGGTCGGGAGCCAGTGGGCTCAGGAGGCCCGGCGGCGTCAGTTGCAGGACCCTGGGCCGCTGGATGTCCCTTGGTCACCGGTCGGCCCGCCGCTCGCCGATCACCGGGACGGCGTCCCGCTCGGGTTGCCGTTGCCCGCACCCCGCGACGGCGAACGGCATCTCAGCAGGATCGTCCGGATGTTCCGGGACGTCCCCTCCCGCAGGCTGGTGGTGCTCGGCGGACCAGGTTCAGGCAAGACCGTCCTGGCCGTGCGGTTCGTGCTGGACACGCTCCACGCACGGCAGTCCGGTGACCCGGTCCCGGTCCTGTTCGCTCTGGCAGGGTGGGACCCGCGAACCGCCGGCCTGCGGACGTGGCTGGCCGAGCAGTTGGCAGCGGAGTACCGGCCGCTGGCCGCCGTCCGGAACGGACGCACGCTGGCGCGGGAACTGCTGGACGCGGGACTCGTCCTGCCGGTGCTCGACGGTTTCGACGAACTCCCGAAGGACTCCCGCGGTCAAGCGCTGCGCCGACTGAACACCGGACTCGATGACGGATTCGGGGTTCTGCTCACCTGCCGGTACGCGGACTGGGAACACACCGTGACCGAACAGTGCAGTGACGTGCTGACCGCCGCGCGGGTGGTGCGGCTGTGCCCGCTGGACGCGGCCACCTCCCGCTCCTACCTGGAGAGCACGGCTCGCTGGACCGGACGAACCCTTCCGGACGGCGCACCGGAGACCGTATGGACTCCGGTCTTCGGCGACCTCTCCACCCCGCTGGCCACCGTTCTCACCTCACCTCTGATGGTCACGCTGGCGCGCACGGTGTACCGGGACGCCTCCCGTACCCCGTCCGAACTGACCGACACCGCGCGGTTCCCCTCGACGGCGGACATCGAGCGCCACCTGCTGGACGCTCTCGTCCCGGCGTCCTTCGCGGACACGGAAGGACGCTGGCGGCCGGACCGGGCACACCACTGGCTGACCTGCCTGGCGAAAACCCCCTCCCTGCCGGGTGGAACCTGGCGACTGGGCTGGTGGGAGCTGCCAGGCGTACTGCCTCCCGTGCTGCGCGTGCTCGGACCCGCGTCGCTCGCTGTCCTCACCACGGCGGTGGTCCTGGTGCCGCTCGCCCGGTACGGGGGTGGGGTGGTCGCCGACTGGGACAGCCCCCTGTCGACCGTCTCCAACCTCGCCGGCATCCTGGCCGGTCTGGCCTTCGGCCTGGCCCTGCTGCTGCCTGACACGGCTGAAACGCCGCAGGGGCCGAGGCAGTTGGCGCGTATGGGACTGAAGATGACCGCCGGAGCGACGATCGTCGCCGTGTTCATCGGCCTCCTCGTACCTCCCCTGGCAAGCTCCCGGCTCGGCGCAACGCTCACACCGCGCCCGGCCTGGTTCCTCAACGGATGCTGCTTCGGGCTGGCCCTGTCCATGCTGATCGCGGTCGGCGGACTGCCACGACGTCCCCTGCCGCTCAGCCTGCCGTGGGCGGGCAGTCCGATCGGTCCACGAGTCGTGCGCGCTCTGGGCTGTGCACTCGTCTTCGCCGGCCTCGCGAGCTACGGCTACTTCACGTCCGTCCTTCCCGCGGTGACGTGTCTGGTGACCGGCCTCCTGCTCGTACTGGCCGAGCGGCTGCGGCGCGGCGAGCGGACTGCGGGCCGGTACGCCGGTCCGGGTGCCGTCGTACGCGGGTTCGGCCGGGGTCTGGTGCGCGGCTTCGTGGCCTGCACGCTGATCGGTGTCTGCGGCGGCGCCGTCGTCGGCTGCGTCACGGGAGCGTTCGCGGCGTACGAGATTCACCACCCGGACGGTCCGCGGCCGGCAGTGGGTGACACGGTCGGCGGCTGGCGGCTCGGGAAGACCTCCGACGGTCACCGTTTCGTCGAGTCGGCACTGCCGCAGAAGGCGGTGCTGCTGAGCCGCACGGCGCTCACCAGTCCGTTCGCCGTGTGGGAGGGCGCCCGGATCTCGTACGACGAGGTGCGCGGTAGGTACGAGGGAAGGGTCCGCGTCTGGCAGCGGGACGGCCAGTGGGTGACGATGTGGCGGGGTGAGCCACGGAAATGGCGGGGCCGTCCGGTGGACGCCCATAACTTGGTGGCTGCTCTGCCGCACGCCGCGGAGATCTGGCTCGTGCACCGCCGCACCGCGATCGTCGTCCGTGACGCGGTCGTGCCTCTGGTGGGTTTCGGGCTGCTCATCGGCACCATCGGAGGCTGTGCGTCCGGTGTGTACCGTGCCTTGAACACCCCCTGCGACACGATCCGCGCCGCGAGTCCGCTCAGCACCCTGCGCACCGACCGTGCCGCCACCCTGGCCCGCAGCGCTGTCGCTGTCGTCCTCGCGGGCGGAATGTGCCTGGCGCTGATCTCGGCGAGCGGGCGCGGCAGCACTCTGGGCACCATGCACACCGAGGTGTGGGTCCAGGTCGGCACCAACGCGCTCGCGCTCAGCGCTTCGGGACGGCTGGAGGCGGCCCGGATCTGGTTGGCGTTGACCGGACGCGCGCCGTGGCGGCTGATGGCGTTCCTGAAGGAGGCTCACGACCGGGGTGTGCTGCGCCAGTCGGGAGCGCACTACGAGTTCCGCCACCAGCGGCTCCAGGAAAGGCTGGCCGCGCACGGCACGCCTGAACCTTCGGCGATGAATCCCCGGGCGGATCAGTCACAGCCGGCGTGACACCTCACACCGGGCTCCCGGACACCAGCGCGGCGGGGTGGGGAATCAATGAAACGATCACTTGATGCATCCCTCCCTCACCCGCCTCACGGAACTGGTGCCGCCCCCGGACACGACCCTGAAGGACTGGGCCGTGGTGGAGGCGCAGTTGGGCACCGAACTGCCACAGGACTACAAGGACTTGGTCGACACCTACGGCGGCGGACTGTTCGACGACAGTGTCTGGCTCCTGGAGCCCGGCTGCGCACGCCCACGCCACGACCTGATCTCCATGGACGCCGAGTGCAGCGAGACGCTGCGACTCCTGTGGGGCCGAGGAGAACCCCGCCCCGCCGAACTCGCCCAGGAAGGCGCCCGCCTGATCCCCTGGGCCTACGAAGACGAAGGCGGCGAAGTCCTCTACCTCCTCTCCGCCCCCGGCCGGAAACCCGAGAACTGGTCCGTCTGGATCAACGAAGGCCGCGGGCCGGAATGGGAACACCACCCCGGACCCTGCACCTCGTTCCTGCTCGCGCTGCTGACCGGAGAGATCCGGTCCGAGTACTTCCCCGACCTGCCCACGGACGAGCACCTCTTCGAACCCGACGGATAGGCGAGACGCCGCCGAGCCGGACAGGATCTGCCGCATCCGAAGCACGTCCGCGGTCGCGCTGCACGGCGCATCACACATCGCCCCGTGGCCCCGCCGGTGCTCGGCCATCAGCGTCAGATCCACCGGCATGCTCACCGGACTGTCCGCGGTGCGGCGGGAAGTTCACCCCCCGCCGGCAGCCGCGCCCGCGCCCAGCCGGTCCACGGCGCGTTCGGCGAGGGTCTGTTCGTGGAGGCGGCGGGCGGATTCGAGGAGGCGGATGCTGTCGGGGCCCCACATGCGGCGCAGCATGTAGCGCTCGTAGGGGCCTTGCTGCATGAGCCAGGCGATGGGGAGGAAGAGTTTCGCGGCCAGGACGGCGGCCTTGTCCTTGCGCGGGGACAGGCCCATCGACTTGCGCATCTTGGCGGGGAGGGTGCCCATGACGGGGAGTTCGATGAGGGGGGACTGGAGCGCGTAGGGGATCGCGGCGCGCAGGTGGGAGATGTGGAAGTTCTTCGCCACCGTCTTCGCCACCAGCTTGAGCCAGTGCTCGCCGGTGTCGGGCATGTCGTAGACCGTCTCGCTGGGTTCGAAGAGGTCGGCGTACTTCTCGTAGAGGGCTCCCAGTTCGGCCATCGTGGTGGGGATGTCCTCCTCGGGTGCGCCGACGAGCCTCAGATACGCCCCCGTCTCGGCGATGAACCGGTCGCGCTGTTCGGGGGAGAGCCGGTGGGGGAGCTTGCCGTCGCGGAAGGCGAACGCCTCGTAGACGCGCAGCATGGGATGCATCTCGGTGAGCGCCGCCCACATGGCGTCGCGGGGTCCGCTCGCGTCGTAGCCGCCGAGTTCGGGACGGCCGGTGTCGATGACGTCTCCGACGACCTTCTTGTGGATGTTGTGCAGGTGCTTGGCCATGAGGGCGGCGGTCTTGGAGTCGCCGAGCCACATGGGCGCGTGCATGCCCGAGTTGCGTGACAGCCGGTCGAAGACGTCCATCATGGTCAGCGTGCCCTCGCGGGCCTTGCGGGACATGGGGTCGCGGTCGCGCAGGCCCGCGTTGACCGGGTTGTAGCCCTTGACCTGGACCGCGCTCTGGGCGGCGTTGAGGAAGACGATGGTCGCCGGGTGCAGGAGAACCTCCCAGGCGACGCTGCCGGGGCCGAAGAGGCCGTGGTCCGGGGTGCCGTCCTCGTTGAGCGAGCCGCCCGCGGGGGTCGGCTCGCCGAAGCGCCGCCAGCGCTTCTCGGTGCCGAGGAGGTCCTCCCTGGTGATCTTCACTTTGGCCGGCTTCCCGCCGTGGCCCGCGGCGACTGCGCTCATCACGGTCTCCTTCGATCGGCTCCGATTCAATTCCCGCCCGGGAATTAAGATGGACAGCAAGCTATGCTCGGGGCCACGCCACGTCAACCCCGGCGGGGCGGGAGAGGGCAGAAGGTCATGAGTGTCACGGAACGGGCATCGTCGTCCGGCGCCCGCAGAACTCGCGGCCGGCGGGCCGGCATCGACCTGCCGCGCATCATCGAGGCGGCCCGTTCCCTGGACAGCGACGCGGTCACCATGCAGGCCGTCGCCGACAAGCTCGGCGTCGACCGCAAGGCGGTCAACCACCACGTCAGCGACCGCGCGTCGCTGCTGCGCCTGCTGGCCCTCGACTCGCTCTCCCGCAGCTCGTCCGCGATCGAGATCCCCGCCGAGGCATCCTGGCAGGAAGCGTGCCGGAGCTACGCCACGGCCTTCACCGAGAGCCTGATCGCCGCCGACGCCCTCGCCGAGCACCTCATGCCGGACGACTCCCTCTACGCGCCGTTCATCGAGCCCGCGGAGGCCCTCGCGGGCAAGCTCACCGAAGCCGGTTTCGACGACGAGGCCGCCGTACGCTCACTCGCCCTGCTCACCAACCTCTGCTGGGCCCACGCCCGGGACGTCATCCACGTCTCCCGCAGCGGGGAACGCCTCCGGCCACGGCTCACCCGCGAACTGGTCGCGGGGCGCGATCCCGAGGCGTTCGAGCATCTCTCCCGCATCGTCGAACGGGGGGTCGACACCTACGACGGGCGCCAACTGGAGCTCAGCGTCGAGGTGTTCGTCCGGGGGATCGAGGCGACTCTCCTCGGGCCGGTGTGACGGCGACGCCGCCGAGGCCACTCGCACGGATCACCGCGATCGGCTCAGAGACTGCCGGAGCGGACCAGGCCGGTTCTCTTGACACCGGTCAGGATGGGGGCGACCTCCACAGTGGCGATGTGCCCGAGCGCGCCGACGGTGCCGCTCAGGAACTCGTACAGCGCGTCGAGGTCGGTCGCCGCGACGGCGACGAGGAGGTTGGCGGGGCCGGTGACGGCGGAGGCGAAGCGGACTTGTGGGTGACGGCTGAGCCGCTGCCCGGTCTCCTCCAGCCCACCGGGTGCGACGGTGATCCACAGCAAAGCCTCGGCGCGGATCCCCAGCCGGGCGAGGTCGACTTCCGCCGCGAGCCTGATGACCTGGCCGTTCAGCAGTGACTCCACCCGGCGGCGGGCGGTGAGGGCGGTGGTGTCCGCGCGGCGTGCGAGGTCGGTGTAGGAGGCCCGGCCGTCCTGGACCAGCGCGGTGATCAGCCGGTGGTCGAGAGGCTGGAGGACGGACGCGCCGGACCGCTCGGTCGTCCCGGGCCGCAGGCCGGCCAGCTCCGACGGTGTCAGCAGACCGCCGCTCCAGTCGAAGGCCGCCGGGAAGACGCGGAGCATGACGTGGGACGTCCAGGACAGGACCGCGGGGGTGGCGGGCAGATCGCGCAGCAGCAGGTCGTTGCGGGCGTCCGGCCCGTCGAGGTGCAGGACGGCGCAGATCTCGTCGCCGCCGCCGAGGACGTCCACCCAGACGGTGTCGGAGCGGCGGGCGAGGGTGGCGGCGACGGCACGGATCCGGTTGGGCTTGCAGCGGATGCGCAGGGCCAGCGGAACGAGCTCGGGAAAGTGCACGGGGTTGCGGACGGCCGTGGCCCGCAGGGTGCCGCCGCCGAACAGCGGCGCCGCACGGCGTACGACGGTGCGCTCGGAGATGCCCAGGACGCGGCCGACCGTGCGCCAGGAAGCGCGCGGGGCAGCCAGCATCGCCGCGGTGATCCGGCTGTCTGTCTCATCCAGTGGTTGGCACACTTTCTCCATAAATCGAGATCGTATGTCCTTCTTTGCCGATTGACGAAGCTTCTTGTGTTCAAAGCTCTCACCTCGGCCTAGAAATGTCTCAACGCATCCGAGACGAGAAAGAGCAGGTGGGGACATGGTGGTGGACACGGACCGAGGCAAGGTCGGTGGAGTCGCGGAGAGCGGGACGGTCTCCTTCCGGGGAATCCCGTACGCCGCGTCGCCGGTCGGCGAGCTGCGTTTCGCCGCGCCGCAGACTCACCCGGGCTGGACGGACGTACGGGACGCGGCCACGGCCGGCCCGTCCGTGCCGCAGGCGGCCTCACGGCTGGAGAAGGTGCAGGGACGGCGCGTGCCGGACTGGAACGAGGACGGCAGCCTGACCGTGAACGTCTTCACCCCGCGCCGGGCGCTGGAGGACGGCCGACCCCGGCCGGTCCTGCTGTGGTGGCACGGCGGCGGCTTCACCAGCGGCTCCGGCGGCTGGGACTGGTACGACGGCGGGCGCCTCGCCGCGCTGGGTGACATCGTGGTCGTCACCGCCAACTACCGTGTGGGGCCGCTGGGTTACCTCTATCTCCCGGAGATCGGCGCGGCCAACCTCGGCGCCCAGGACCAGGCCGCCGCGCTGCGCTGGGTGGGGCACAACATCGCCGCCTTCGGAGGCGACCCGCGCACGGTCACCGTCGGCGGGCAGTCCGCCGGGGCGTACTCGGCCCTGTCGCTCGCGCTCGACCCCGCGACGAGCGGATCCGTCCGCCGACTGCTGCTGCAGAGCGGCCCGTTCGGCCTGGAACCGCAGGATCCGCAGCAGGCCGCCGAGAACGCCGGCACCTATCTGCGCCTGCTGGACATCCCGACCGGCGCGGACACCGCGAAGGCCCTGCGCGCCCTGCCGGCCGAACAGTTGCTGGACGCCTACGGCCGGCTCTCCGTCCAGCTCGCCACTCCGGGCAACGTCGCCCCGCCGATGTACCCGGTCCTCGGCGCCCCGGGCATGCCTCGCACCCGGCAACAGGCCCTTGCCGACGGCGCGTTGGAGGGCAAGGAACTACTGATCGGCACCACCCGCGACGAGGCGACGGCGTTCTTCGCCTTCAACCCCCGAGTCCAGGACCTCACCGCTGACACCGCCCTGGAGATCCTCACCGCCCAGGTCGGCCGCCGGACAGCCCTCGACGTCTACCAGCGGTACACCACCCGGCTCCCCCGGGCGACACCGGCGCAGATCTTCACCGCGGTACAGACCGACGGCCTTTTCCTCGACGGCTCCCTCCAGATCGCCGACCACCACGCGGCCGGCGGCAACACCACCTACGTCTACCGTTTCGACCACTCCCCCACCCACGACCCCAACGGCCTGGGCGCCACCCACTGCGCCGAACTCCCCTTCCTCTTCAACACCTTCGACGCGTTCCCCGACAGCCCCGTACTGACCGGCGCGGGCGCCACCGAGCGCGCTCTCGGCCACGAATTCGCCTCCGCTCTCGCCGAGTTCGTCGCCACCGGAACGGTGGGGGACTGGCTGCCTTACGCTCCCGCGACCGCCGCCCGCGTGCGGCGCTTCGGCTGAGGGGGACTGTCTCGACGCACGTCTTCCGTCCGCCGGGAGAACAACGCCGTTCACAGGGGTTCCGATTTCCGCAAGGCAGGCGACGGTGATCTCGTAGAGCCCTCTCTCCATACCGGGCACGGCATTTGCCAGCGGGCGCCCGAAGCCACCGGTCCCGACACCCGATCGGGGTGCAGCGCCGTGGCGCCGGCGGCCGGTGGCATCTGGCGGCGGAACCACGAGACGATCGGTGTACACAGCACCTGCAACTTCACCCCGCGGCCGGGGTGACAGCGAGGACGCCGAACTCGCACGCCTTCTACGCCGTCGAGCAGAGCGGCGGGGCTGAGAACGTGATCGCCCTCCGGTCCGGCGACACCCTGTTCAGCGGCTGGATGCAGTGCCGTTCTCACTTCAGTCGGCGTTCCCGAGGCGGAGATCGGCTGCGAGGGAATTCGGAGTCCGGTCGGCCGGAGTTCGAGGGGATTGCGCGAGCCGGCCCACCCGCGTGGAGCAGGTCTGGCGTGGAAAGCGCCGAAGCCCAGTCCATGGGCCGGGATCACACATTCCACTGCGGTCGACTTCGTGTTGGACCTCTGTCCCGCCCTACAGGTGGTGTACGCCCCGACCACGAACCTGGGGCGCAAGCCGGTGCGCTACCTCAACCGCCACGGACTCGACAAGACCGTCCCGAACCTCGACCGCCAGGCTCGGGCTCTGAGCTGGGCATCTCCCTTGCACGGCCGGACCATGAGTCGGCGTTCGGTGACACCGTCTGGGACACCGCTCGGGCCGCCTGCCAGGGAATTACACAGCGCGAGAATGCAGGGAGATCGGAGAGTGAGGACGGGGGAGAAATGCTGGACGCTCTCGCATCGGATATTGCCGATCTGCGGCTGGAGTCGTGACGCGGCGCCGATGGCGAGGAGCAGGCGTCTCCCGATGAGGCCATCTGGACCGCCCCCGCCCGCGGCGCCGATCCAGATGGCGACCGCGGGCGAGGGCAAGTGCCAGCGCATCCAACAACACTGACATCAGCAATTGCTAATGTTAGCAACTCAACAGGCCGTGTCGAGGGGGTTCACATGAGAATCACGTCATTGCGTGGAACCGGCGTCACCTGGCTCAAGTGCCCCGCGTGCCGCCTCAAGTGCCGCCCCACCGCAGCGGGTCCCGACCGACAGTGCCCACGCTGCGGGCAGGCCCGCATGCTGAAGCTGTCCTTCGGCGGCGGCACGGCACCGACGGCGGCCGAACGCGAGGACCGTTGAGGACCGCGCACACCGACGCGATGTGCACGACGGCCCGCCACTACGCCAACCACCCGCCCCTGAGCCGCCGTTGACCTCCGCATCGTCCCACCGAACTCACCGGACACCCGACCCCGGTTCGGCCACGCTCCTCAACCGCCCCGGAACCCGCGAGCGCTCACGCCGCTCGGCCCGGGAAACAGCGGGACCCCACCGGCGGACAAGGATCAGCAGGATTCCCCGAACTTCACCGCACCGAACTCGACAGGCTGCCCGTCGAGCTCGGCCCCCGGCTTCGGATCCTGCGTGCACACCTTCCAGTTGGATTCGAGGAGGACCATCCGGCTCTCGCCGGAGACGTCCTTGACGGTGATGCCGGTGGAGGAGTCGAGGGCCCGGCGGGCGACCTTGACCGACTTGCCTCTGAAGTCGGGCATCGTCGCCCCTGCGTCCGGCACGGTGCCTCCGTCCTTGGCAGGGCAGTTCTCGTCCAGCTTGACCGCCCCGAAGTCCACCTTCGTGTCCGTCGGGTGTTCACCGGGGGCCGGGGTCTGCGAGCAGACCTTCCAGTTCCGGTCGAAGGCCTGCATACGCCCCCGCCCGAGGGCGTCGTGCGACGTGAGGCCGTAGAAGCCGGCGGCCTGCGCCTGGTCCTGAGCGGCCTGGAGGCCCTTGCCCTTCATGTCCGGCAGCGTGCCGTTCTTCGCCTTGGTGCCGCCGCCCTTCACCGCGCCCGTCGGCGCCGGAGTGCCGGATGCCGATGCCGATGCCGATGCCGATGCGGTGACGCTGCTCGCCCCGCTGCCGCTGACAGCCGGGTCGCAGGCCGTCAGGGCAAGGAGCCCGGTGGCGGCCAGAACGGTGATGACGGTGCGCTTGCGCATGATCCCCCCACATGTGGTGCTGGACAACCATATTGAGGCATGAATGCCAGATGTGCGGACGGTGTGAACATTCCGTGATGCGGCGTTCGATGACGGTCAGCCGGCAACGAAGGCGATCAGAGGGGCAGGGTGATCCAGACGGACTTGCCCCGGCCGTCGGCGTCCGTGCGGACCCCGACGGCGCCGTCCCCGGCGAGAACCAGATCCATGACGGTGGCCAGCCCGCCGGAGCCGGAGCCGGTGCCGGTGGTCGCTTCGAGCAGCGACGGCCGGCGGGGGTGGCGGTCGTGGACCGAGAAGGCCAGACACCCGGGGCCCGCCGCGTAGGTCACGGTCACCGTCGGGGACGACACGGCGGCGTGCCGTACCGCGTTGGTGACCAGTTCGGCGAGGATCAGCAGGGCCGGACCGGCCACCGGGTGACGCAGCCCTATCCCCCATTCGACCAGGGCCTGTTCGGCCGTCTCACGGGCCACGCGGACGGCGGAGGGCTCGGCGGGCAGAGTGAGGACATGGCGGTGGGGCAGGACCTCCGACCCCACCGCTCACACCTCCGCACGGGCGAGCCGGAACCCCGTCACCGTCTTGGGGTGCAGACGCAACAACGTGTCGTGCGGCCCATGGGCCCAGCCGCTGAGGGTCCTGCGGTAGTGGGCGGCCTCGTCCACGTCGTCCAGCACCTCGGCGGACCCGCTGACGGTGACCGTCCACCCGGTGCCCTGCACGGCACGGATCTCCTCGACGTGGTACGTCACCGTCGCGGGGACGGCCGTCGCCGCGACCGGCGTGCGCACCACCAACCGGCCGCACTCCCACACGTGCCGGGCGGGCCGTACGACGGTCAGGTCGCGCTGCGGATACATCAGGCGTCCGAGGCTGCTGCCCTCCAGCAGCCACACGGCCTCCGCGCCGGAGACCTCGGTCATGCGCGGCGTCCTCATCTCAGGACCTCCCCGGACGCGGGCAGCACGCCGGCCTTCTCCAGATGGTCCCGCGCCCCCTGGATCGCTTCGGGCGTCGTCGCGTACTCACCGGCGCCCAGCAGCTCCAGCGCCCCCACCGAGTCGAGCACCCGGCGCTGACCGGGACGTATCCCGGAGGCCAGCACGGCGATGCCGCGCCGGTGGAGTTTCTCGACGGCGTCCTTGAGGATCAGCGCGCCGGTGGCGTCCACCGTCGAGACCCGCGACATGCGCAGGACGACGACGCGGACGTCGGCGACGTCGGTCAGCTCCAGCAGGAACCGGTGGGCGGCGGCGAAGAAGAGGGGCCCGTCGATGCGGTAGGCGACGATGTGCTCGGCCAGCAGCGCGTGTTCCTCGGCGGAGTGGTCGCCCCGGTCGAGCGGCACCTGGTCGAACCGGGCCTGCTTGGCGACGGCGCGCAGCGCGAGGGCACCGGCGACGACGAGGCCGATGACGACGGCGTAGACGAGGTCCAGGGCGAGGGTGGCGACGGCGGTCAGGACGAGGATCAGCGCGTCGGACCGCGTCGCGCGCGCCATCGCCCGCAGCGAGCCGACCTCCACCATGCGGATCGCGGTGGCCAGCAGCACCCCGGCGAGCGCGGCGAGGGGGATCTTCGAGACCAGCGGGGCCGCCGCGAAGACGATGACGGCGAGGACGGCGGCGTGGACGAGGGAGGCGAGCCGGGAACGCGCGCCGGTACGGACGTTGACGGCCGTCCGCGCTATCGCGCCGGTCGCCGGGACCCCGCCGAACAGCGGGGCGGCGATGTTCGCGAGCCCCTGCCCCAGCAGCTCCCGGTCCGGGTCGTGCCGCCCGCCGACGGTCATTCCGTCGGCGACCGACGCGGACAGCAGCGACTCCAGCGCGGCCAGCGCCGCGACGGCCACGGCGGGGGCGAGGAGCGTGCCGAGCGAACCGGCGTCGAAGAAGGCGAGGGACGGGACGGGCAGCCCGGACGGCAGGTCGCCGATCGGTTTCGCCGCGTCGAGGTGGGCGAGCTGCGCCACGGCCGTCGCGGCGATCACGGCGACGATCGAGAACGGCACGGTCGGCCGCCACCGCGCCCCGGCCAGCATGACGGCGGCCACCGCGCCCGCGAAGGCGAGCGCGGTCCAGTTCGGCGCCTTCGCGAACTCCTCGACGGCCCGCCAGGCCACCACCAGCACCCGGTCACCCTCGGGTTTGGGCACGCCGAGGGCGTTCGGTATCTGCTGGAGGCCGATCACACAGGCGATCCCGAGGGTGAACCCCTCGACGACGGGCGCGGGCACGTACCGCATGTACCGGCCGGCCTTCAGCGCGGCGAGCGCGACGAGCATGACCCCGGCCATCAGCCCCACCATGAGGACACCGGCCGGCCCGTACTCGCCCACGATCGGCACGAGGACGACCGTCATGGCACCGGTCGGCCCCGACACCTGGAGGTCGGAGCCGCCGAACACGGCCGCGACGGCGCCGGCGATCACCGCGGTCGCGAGCCCCGCCTCCGCGCCGAGCCCCGAGGAGACCCCGAAGCCGAGAGCCAGCGGCAGCGCGACGATCGCCACGGTCAGGCCGGCGAGCAGGTCCCGGCGCGGGGCGCGGCGCATACCGGCGAGGTCGGCGCGGCCGGGCAGCAGGGACACGATCCGATCGGACAGGGCGCTCATCGGGTGATCCCGGCCTGGCACAGCGGAACGGACACGGCCCCTCGGCTCTCCTCACAGGCCCCACCAGGGGGCGGACACGAAAGTGCCGCGCCCGCGGCAACCTGCGGACGCAGCGAACATAGCATCTAACCAATTGCCAACTTTAGCAATTCAGCATCAGGTGGACGCCATGCGCAGAACCACCGGGGTCAGGCCTTCTTGACCACGCTCGACTTCAGCTGCATCGCCCCGAAACCGTCGATCTTGCAGTCGATGTCGTGCCCGTCGACCCCGTCGACCAGCCGGATCCCGCGCACCTTCGTCCCGGCCTTGATCCCGGAGGGGCTCCCCTTGACCTTGAGCGCCTTGACGACGACCACGCTGTCGCCGTCGCTCAGCACGTTGCCGACGGCGTCCTTGACGACCCGCTCCCCGGTGCCCCTCGCGGCCTCTTCGGCGGGCGCCCACTCGTGGCCGCACTCCGGGCAGACCACCAAGGCGTTCATCTCGTAGGTGTACTCGCAGGAGCACTTGGGGCAAGGGGGAAGGTTCTCGATCATCCCGCCAGCCTAACCGCCGCTCACCGGCCCCTCCCCCGCGCGCGCCAGGTAGACGGTCGCCGTCATCGGCGCGGTCACGGGTCCGGCGCCGAGGACCTCCGTCATCTTCTCCGTGACGGCGTCCTGGACGGCCTGCGCGTCCTCGCGCGCCCCGACCGTCGCACTCACCGGAGTGCCGGTGAGGAACCCGGCGGCGACGGACGCGGCGGACTCCGCGACGCCGTGCAGGGTGACCTCCTCGGCGCAGGCCAGGGAGAGACCGGCGGCCGTGAGGTGCTCGGCGACGACGGCCCGGTCGGTGTAGCCGTGGGGTACGTCCGTCAGGAACGAGGGGGCGCCGCCCGGCATGGACTCCTCCAGGGCGTTCTGGAAGGCGGCGCCGAAGCCGTGCGAGGCGAGTGGGCCCCAACTGCTGAACAGGAAGCGTCCGTTCGGGGCCAGGACCCGGCGCACCTCGGCGTAGGCGGCGGGCTTGTCGGGGAAGAACATCACCCCGAACTGGCACACGACGAGGTCGAACCCGCCGTCCCCGAACGGCAGTCGCTGGGCGTCCGCCTGCCGCCACTCGGCCCGCGGCTCCCGTGCCGACCCGGCCGCGACCATCGCCTCGTTGAGGTCGGTCGCCACCACCCGGACACCGGGCGCCGCGTCGAGCAGCGCCGAGGTCAACACCCCCGTCCCGGCCGCGAGTTCCAGCACCCTGCCGGAGCCCAGCGCCGCCACCCGCGCGGCCATGTCCTCGGCGAAGGGCCGGAAGAACACCGGCACCAGGTGGCGTTCGTAGGCATCCGGCATGGACCGTGTCCACCGCCGGTTCACGTCGTCTGCGGTCACGCGGCAGAGACTAGCCACGATCACGGCCGATGGCTGGAAATCCGCCGTGTCCGGCGCGCTCCGTGGCGGGGAGCGCCGGTCCGGCCGTCAAGCGCTCGCGCGGATCACCAGCCTCGTCGGCAGGATCAGCGGCGTGGGGTCCTGGCCCTCGACGAGTGCGACCAGCATGCGGGCCATCTCCCGGCCGAGGGCCGTGATGGGCTGGTGGACGGTGGTCAGGGGCGGGTCGGCGATGCGGGCCACGGCGAGGTCGTCGAACCCGACCACGGCGACGCCGGAGGGCACCAGGCGTCCGCGCTCCCGCAGGGTGCGCAGCGCCCCCGCCGCCATGTTGTCGTTGGCGGCGAACACACCGTCCAGATCGGGGTGGTCGGCGAGGAGGGCGGCCATCGCGGCGGCGCCGCTGGGCTCGCCGAAGTCACCCTCCTGCGGGGGCAGCGGAGGCAGGCCGGCGGCCAGCATCGCGTCCCGGTAGCCCCGGTGGCGCGCTCGCCCGGCCTCCGTGTCGAGCCGTCCGCAGATCGCGGCGACGCGGGTGCGGCCCCGGCTGATCAGGTACTCGGTCGCCTCGCGGGCGCCGCCGACGTTGTCGACGTCCACGTACCAGCGGGGGGCCCGGCCCACCGGGCGTCCGCCGTACACGACGGGCAGGTCCGTCTCCTCGGCCATGCGGCCCAGCGGGTCGCCCTCGCGCAGCGCCATCAGCATGACGCCGTCGACGCCCTTGGAGCGCAGCAGCGCCTCCACCCGGGCGCGGCCCCGGTCGGAGGCGGCCAGGCACAGCATCAGGTGCAGGTCGGCCGCCTCCAGCGCGGCCGACGCCCCCACGATCACCTGGCCGAAGAAGGGGTCGGCGAATATCGACGGGTCCTCGCCCGAGACGATCAGTGCGGCCGCTCCCGTCTGGCGGGTGGCCAGCGCGCGGGCTCTCGGGTTGGGGACGTAGCCGAGTTCTCTGACGGCCCGCTCCACGGCCTGGCGTTTGACGCGGCTGACGTACGGGGCGTCGTTCAGGACCCGGGAGGCCACGGAGCGGGACACCCCCGCGAGTTCGGCCACGGCTTCGAGTGTCGGCCTGCTGCGGGCTGCGTCTGCTGCCATGAACCGTGATCCCCGTCTGTCGTCTGGAAGCGCTTCCAGACACGGGACTGTAGGGCCTGGTCATCGCCGTGTGAAGAGTGCGTCGTACGTTCACTCTTGACAGCCTCAGCAGCTCACCACACGATATCGACCACACCCGGAAGGCCTGGACGCCACTGGGAACGCTTCCAGTTGGGAGCGCTCCCACACATCGTCGCCGGTCGGCCGCAGTGTCGTCCCGCCGGAGAGCCGCCGGCATCGAGGGACGTGTACCGCCGCACTTCCTCACTGCGCCGCCCGCCCTGGACGAGGGTGGGCGGCGCACCCCCACCAGGAGACCGAGGTACATCCATGCGCCGAAAGTTCCGCGCCCTGACGGCGGCCCTGCTCGCGCTGCCGCTGGCGCTCGCCGTCGCGCCGTCCAGCCAAGCGGCCGGCCCGGCCCTCAAGGCCAACGGGTTCTACGTCGACCCCAACTCCAGCGCGCGGCAGTGGGTCAACGCCAACTCGGGCGACGGCCGGGCGTCCGCCATCAACTCCTCGCTCGCGAACACCCCCGCCGCCCGCTGGTTCGGTTCCTGGAGCGGCGCCATCGGCACCGCCGCGGGGTCGTACGCGGGGGCGGCGGCGAACGCGAACAAGCTGCCCATCATGGTCGCGTACAACGTCTACAACCGTGACTACTGCGGCGGGCACTCGGCGGGCGGGGCGTCCTCGCCGTCCGCCTACTCCACCTGGATCTCCCAGTTCGCCGGCGGGATCGGCAACCGCGAGGCCGTCGTCATCCTCGAACCCGACTCCCTCGGGGACTACGGCTGCATGAACCAGGCGCAGATCACCGAGCGCCAGAACATGCTCACCGGCGCGCTCTCCACCTTCAGCCGCCAGGCGCCCAGGGCCTTCGTCTACCTCGACTCCGGCAACCCCGGCTGGGCCGACGCCGCGACCATGGCGCAGCGCCTCAACAACGCCGGTCTGCGGCAGGCCCACGGCTTCTCCCTCAACATCTCCAACTACTTCACGACCGCCGAGAACACGAACTACGGCAACGCCGTGAACCGTGAGCTGAGCGCCCGTTACGGCTACACCAAGCCGTTCGTCGTCGACACCAGCCGCAACGGCAACGGCTCCAACGGCCAGTGGTGCAACCCCGCCGGCCGCAAGATCGGCACCCCCACCCAGATGGGCGGCGGCGGCGCCGAGATGCTGCTGTGGATCAAGACCCCCGGCGAGTCCGACGGCAACTGCGGCGTCGGCTCCGGCTCCTCCGCCGGGCAGTTCCTCCCCGAGGTCGCCTACAAGATGATCTACGGCTACTGACCCCCGGACAGCCGTGGCCCGACCCGCCCGCACTGCGGGTTCGGGCCACGGCGGAGGCGCTTGCCGGGTCTATGACCCACATCACACACGCTTCCTGTCAGGAATCGGCGCGCTGCCCCGCTCAAGTCACCGACAGAGCACAGGCGAACCGACAGGAGCATCACATGAAGCACCGCATCGTCGTCCTCGGTGCCGGCTATGCCGGGGCCTACGTGGCCGGGACCCTGGCGCGTCGGCTGGCTCCGGCGGACACCGAGATCACCGTCGTCAACGCGGAGCCGGACTTCGTCCAGCGGATGAGGCTGCACCAGCTCGCGGCCGGGCAGGAGATCGAGGCGCCACGGCTCGCCGAGGTCTTCGCGGGCACGGGGGTACGGGTGCGGGTCGCCCGGGTCACCGCCGTCGACCCCGACCGTCGCACCGTCGCCGTGGCGGACGACGCCGGCGGCGGTGAACTCGGTTACGACACGCTGCTGTACGCGCTCGGCAGCCGAGGCGCCGACCACGGTGTCCCCGGTGTCGCCGAGCACGCCTTCGACGTCTCGGCCCGGCCTTCGGCGCTGCGCCTGAGGGAGCGGCTGGGGAGTCTGGAGGGGCGCGGCGGGAGTGTGCTCGTCGTCGGTGACGGGCTGACCGGCGTCGAAACCGCCACCGAGATCGCCGAGTCCCGGCCCGGACTGTCCGTGACGCTGATCGCCCGCGGTGAGCTGGGGGCCTCGCTCTCGGCCGGCGCCCGCCGTCATCTGCGTGAGGCGTGCGGGCGGCTGGGGGTCACGGTGCTGGAGCACACCCGGGTCGAAGCCGTCGAGGCCACGCGGGTGCTGTGTGCGGACGGCACCGTCCTGGCGTCCGACGCGACCGTGTGGACGGCCGGGTTCGCGGTCGGGCCGGTCGCCGCCGCGAGCGGTCTCACGGTCACCGGCGACGGCCGGATCGTCGTCGATCGCACCATGCGGTCGGTCTCGCACCCGGACGTCCTCGCCGTCGGCGACAGCGTCCACGCCGTCGGGGACAACGGCCGTCCGCTGCCGATGTCCTGCGCTTCGGCGGGCTACACCGGGCGGCAGGCCGTGGAGGCGGTCGTGGGGCGGCTGACCGGCCGTGAGGTCCGGAACACCAAGCTGGAGTACGTGGGCAACCACATCAGCCTCGGGCGCTTGGACGGGATCTTCCAGATGGTCGACGGGGAAGGGCGCGCGAAGCCGAAGTTCCTCGGCGGCCGAAAGGTCGCGCGACTCAAGCACGGCATCATCGGCATGGCCCTGTGGGCCACCTCGCACCCGACCTTCGGCCTGCCCAGGCGCAGGCAGCGCCTGACGGCCCCGCAGAACGCGCCCGCCGCCGCGTAGCCTCTGGTTAGGGTGATCCGCGTGGACAGCACCGCCATCGATCTTTTCGACACCGGTCGGTTCGAGGCCGACCGGAACCGGCTGGCGTCACTGGCGTACCGGCTGCTCGGCTCCGCCGCCGACGCGGAGGACGTCGTGCAGGACGCGTTCCTGCACTGGCAGGGCGCCGACCGGCGGCGGATCAGGGTGCCGGAGGCGTGGCTGGCCAAGGTCGTCACCAACCTGTGCCTCGACCGGCTCCGCTCGGCGCCGGTCCGCCGGGAACGCTCTGTCGGCGCGTGGCTGCCGGAACCGCTCCTCGACGGCGACCCCATGCTCGGCCCTGCCGCGACGTTCGAGCAGCGCGAGTCGGTCTCGCTGGCCGTGCTGACGCTCATGGAGCGCCTGTCACCGCTGGAGCGGGCCGTCTACGTCCTGCGCGAGGCGTTCTCCTACCAGCACGCCGAGATCGCCGAGATCCTCGACATCACTCGGTCCGCGAGCCAGCAGCACCTCCACCGGGCCCGCCACCGCATCACCGCCGCACGCCGCGGCGGCGAAGTGGACCCCTCGGCCGCCCGCAGAATCGTCGAGGAGTTCCTCGCCGCCGCCACGTCCGGCCGCACCGAACGGCTCGTGGCCCTCCTCACCGACGACGCGACGGCGATCTCCGACGGCGCCGGCCTCACCGAGAAGCTCCTCCGGTACGACACCCCACAGCGCGTCGCCGCCGCAGCACGCGCCGGCCTCCGATCCACCTCCGCGAAACAACGTCTCGCCGGCGGCACCTCCGCCGTCCACTACGCCCTCCTCAACGGCTCCCCCGCCCTCCTCTTCATCCCCTCCGGCAAGATCGCCGGCACGATCACCTTCGACCTCACCGCCGACAAAATCACCACCGTACGCGGCATCGCCGCCCCCACCCGCCTCACCCGCCTCACCGAATCCTGGCAGCGGTACACCCCGGACACACCCCTCATCGCCGAGTGGTGACCGGCCTACCGTGTCACTCCATGACGATCCTCATCATCGGCGGCAGCGGTCTGCTGGGCGCGGAGCTGATCCGCCAGGCCGCCACCGCCGGGCACCCGACAGCCGCCACCTTCGCGACGAGGCCCGGCAGCTCCCCTCAGGTCGCCTGGCACGCCCTCGACCTGCGTCGCCCCGAGCAGCTCGAAGCGGTCGTGGCCGAGGTCGCCCCGCGCTTCATCGTCAACGCGTCGAGCGGTGAGGCCGATTGGGCGGTCACGGCCGAAGGGCCGATCCGGCTGGCGACGACGGCGGTGGAGCACGGGTGCCGTCTGGTCCACGTGTCCAGCGACGCGGTGTTCTCCGGCACCCGTGTCCACTACGACGAGTCCTGTCTCCCGGATCCCGTCACCCCCTACGGCGCGGCAAAGGCCGCAGCGGAGACGGGGGTTCGCCTCGTGGCCCCGGATGCCGTCGTCGCTCGCACCTCGCTGATCATCGGTGACCTCCGGTCACCGCATGTGCGGCTGGTGCACGACCTCGCGGCCGGCACCCGGGACGGCGTCCTGTTCTCCGACGACATCCGCTGCCCTGTCCACGTCACCGATCTCGCCGCGGCGCTGCTGGAGCTCGCTTTCGGTGAGGCGCGGGGCGTGTGTCATCTGGCGGGAGCCGACGCTGTGAGCCGTCATGAGCTGGGCGTTCTCATCGCCGAACGTGATGGGCTCGATGCCTCGCGGCTTCCTGTGGGGCTGCGGGCCGGGAGCGGGTTTGCGGGGGCGCTCGATGTGCGCCTCGAAAGTCGCTCCTCCCGGTACGTGTTGCGCGGCGCCCGCCGGTTCCTCTCCCGGGCAGTCGCCCGGTCGGGACCGGCGGATCAGGTTGTCTCGCGGTGCCGTCAGTCGTAGGACTACACGCCCTCCACGGTCACGCGGGTGCCGAGGGGCTCGGCGAATCCCTCGGTGACCGGGTCGGCGGTCCAGGACTTGGGGCCGGCGGGCTTCGGTGCGGCGTCGGCGGTCGGCGCCATGAGGACCGCGCCGGCTGCGAGGGCGCCTACGACGAAGGCGGTGAGGGCGGTCGTCCGGATGCTCATGGTCATGGTTGTCCCCCGTGGGTGAGTGCGTGGATGTGGTGGCCGCCGGGTGGTCGGCCCGGCCCCGGGCGGCACCAAGAGCATCAGCGGTCACAGCGGCCGGGCGCAACGGCCGTCGGCAGGTCAGGGAGGGTGGAACCGTCCCACCCTCCCTGACCTGCTGGTATGTGAGCGTCTGGGATGCCGCCCCCGGCACGCTTCGGGCGGGGACGACCTCAGATGTACGGCAGGACGAAGTCGTACCCGGCCACGGAGTGCGCGTCACCCGCCGGGCAGCGGCCCTTGGTCGGGTAGCCGTTGTAGTAGAGGCCGAAGCACTTGGAGCAGAAACGCCAGTTGCGCTGTGTGCCGGCCGTCTCCGCGATGTCGTGGGGCAGGACGAAGTCGTACCCGGCCGCCGCGTGATCGTTTCCGGCGGGGCAGCGGCCGTTGGTCGGGTAGCCCCAGAAGAACATGCCGAAGCACTTCGTGCAGAAACGCCAGTTGTGCTGGGCGGTCGGTGTCTCGGGGATGTCGTGCGGCAGGTTGAAGTTGAAGCCCGCCGCGTCGTGACCGGAACCCGCGGGGCAGGCGCCGTCGGTGGGGTAGCCGCGGAAGTACATGCCGTAGCACTTCGTGCAGAAACGCCAGTCGGACTGGTTCGCGCGGACCGCCGCGCCCGCCGCCGTACTTGTCAGCGCGGCGCCCGTCAGTGCGACGGCCGTCGCGGTGAGCCCCCGCGTGAGGACCGTCCGCCGGTCCGGCCCGCTCCTGCTCACGCCGTCGTCTCTTGTCGCGGATTCCATGTGTTCACCTCTCGACCCGGTGAATGCCTTCTCGAAGCCCGTCCGAACTTCGTAGCGTTAAGTATTCAAATGACTCCGCTCAGTAGTCAACGGGCGCGGGAGAGTACCCGGAGCACTCCCGGCGAACCGCACGCCCCCGACCTCACCCCGGCCGGGGTAGCCGTGCGGGACGTGCGCCGGGACGCTCCTCGAACTCGTCGTTGTACGGGCCGCGTTCCGGCGTGGCTCCCGCCGGAGCGGCGGACGGGCGCGCACCATCGACCGTCGTCCGGATCGTCCTACGCTTCCAGCAGGAGGTAGCGGTGTCCCTGCCCCGGCACACGTACGAGGTTCTGCCCACCCGGCGGATACAGGGGACGAAGGTGCCCTGGCCGCACGACGTGCGCATCGCGCTCCCCCCGTCGTACGAGGACGGCGACCGCGCCTACCCGGTCCTCTGGGTGACGGACGCGTCCCTCAGCTTCCCGCTGGTCATCGGCCTGCTGAACTGGCTGCGCACCGTGCAGGAGGTCGCCGAACTCGTCGTGGTCGGCGTCGGCGCTCCCGACGAGAGCGATCACACCGAGTTCAGCTCGCGTCGGACCTACGACTTCTATCCGAGGCCCAAGTGGGTCAACGCCGGGCCCGGCGGCGCGCGCATGGCAGCACTGTCGCAGGACACGCCGTCGCGTGGCGGCGGTGCCGATGCCCTGTTGTCGTTCCTGGTCGACGAGTTGCGTCCCCGGCTGGCCGCCGAGTTCCGGTTCGACGACGACCACGGCCTCGTCGGTTTCTCCGGCGGCGGACACTTCGTCGGGTACGCCCTCCTGTCCCGGCCGTCGTCCTTCACCCGCTACCTCGCCGCCGGCCCCGCCCTCAGCGGCTGCGAGGACCTCCTGTTCACCCTGGAAGCCGACTACGCCGCCACCCACGACGACCTCCCCGCGCAGGTGTTCCTCGGCGCGGGCGAGGCGGAACTCACCGACCCCTTCCTGGCCGCCGCCGACATCGTCGGCTCGACGACCCGCATGACCCAGCTCCTGCGCCTGCGCGACTACCCGTCCCTGGACCTCACCACCCGCGTGTACCCCGGCCAGACCCATGGCTCGGCGTTCCCGTACACGCTCACCGAGGGCCTGCGCACGCTGTACCCCTTCAACGCGGCCGGAACGGAGTGACGGGCTGAACGACGACGTCGAAATCCTCGCCCTCCTTTCCGGCCTCGAACGGCTCCCGGTCCCCTCGCTCCTCAGCGGGTCAATGTCTCCGCGAAGAAGTCCAGCGAGCGGTCGACTTCCTTGAGGGACGGTGTGCGGTTGAGGTGGCCGTGGAGCATTCCGGCGGCGAGGCAGGTGCGGACCGGGACGCCTGTCTCCTCCAGTTGGCGGGCGAGGAGGTCGCCGGAGGGGCGGAGGTCGTCGTACTCGGAGAGGAGGATCGCGGTGTCGGGGAGGTCGTGGAGGGGGGCGGCGCCGGGGAGGGCCTCGGGCGGGAGGGCGGTGAGGCGGCCGACGTAGTTGCGGACCATGTGCTCGATGTCGGCGGTCGAGAAGCGCAGGATCGTCGGCAACTCCCGCATGGCGGCGGCGGTTTCGTCGTCCAGGGCGGGGGTCGGGAAGTGGACGAAGGGGTAGGCGAGGAGGAGCTTGTCCGGGCGGGGTTCGTCACCGTCACGCGCACGCAGGGCCGTGGAGAGCGCGAGAGCGGCGCCGGCGCTGGCTCCGCCGAGGGCACGCGGGCCGTCGTACGTCTCGGCGAACCAGCGCCAGGCCGCGTGCGCGTCGTCGACCGGGACGGGGTGGCGGACGCCGTCCACGGCCAGGCGGTAGTCGACGGAGACGACCGTCGCGTGGGCGCGGGCGGCGAGTTCGGCGGAGACGAGGTGCGCCTCGGGCATCTCCAGATCGCCGCCCATGAAACCGCCGCCGTGCAGCCACAGGAGGGCGCGGCGGGGGTGGGCGGGGGTGTAGACGCGTATGGGGATCTCGCCGTGCGGGCCCGGTACGGTCCGGTCGGTCACGGCGACGTCGGGCATGGTCCACTCGCCGGGGTCGGTGAAGAACTCCTTGAACCCGCGCGCGACTTCGGGGTCGGACTGGACGTCGTCCCAGGTGTGGCCGGACAGGAAGTGGACACGGTCGGCGAGGTACGGGTCGAGCGGCACGGTGGCTCCCAGGTGTGATGTGGCGGGTGCTCGCGATCATGCCCTCGACGACCGTACCTTCAACCGTCGACGATCCAAGTGGCGCCCGGAGCCGATTTCGTACAAGCTCACGCCCATGGTCTCGGTATTGCAGAATGTGGCGATCGACTGTGCGGACGCCTACCGACTCGCCCGGTTCTGGAGCGAGGTGACAGGCAGCCCCCTCCACCCGGAGGACCGCCCCGGCGACCCTGAAATCCAGGTCCTCCTCCCGGAAGGCCCGGTCCTCTACTTCAACGAGGTCCCCGAACCCAAGACCACCAAGAACCGCCTCCACCTCTGCCTGCGCCCCGACACCTCCCGCGACCAGGAAGTGGAACGCCTCCTCACCCTCGGCGCCACCCTCCTGACCGACCGCCGAAACCCGGACGGCACCGGTTGGGCGGTCCTCACGGACCCCGAGGGCAACGAATTCTGCGTTCTGCGCAGCGCGTCGGAACGAGCGGGGTGAAGACGTGCAGGGTCGTTGGCAGATGATGCGCGAGTCCGCCGCGCGTCGGCAGGACGCCGACTGGCGGGAACTCGTCGAAGCCGCGTTCAGGCAGCCGCGGTTGCGGGCGCTGTCTCCCGGAAGGTCCATGTTCTGGCTGACGTTCAGCCGCCGGGCCGCGCCGCCGGTCTGTCGCGACTTCCCCCGGACCAGACCGCTCGGCGACGGGCGGTACCAGGTGACCTTCGCCGACGGCCGGGTCGAGGAGGCGGACGGCGCGGCGGCGGCGGTCAAGTCGATGCTGAGCGGCCTGCCCGACATGTGACGCGGGGTGGTCGCCCCGGCTCGGTCCGGACCGTGACCGTGACCGTCAGACCGTGGTCGAAGTGGGTGGTGGCGAAGTAGTCCAGCTCATGGCCATGAATGTGGGTCGCCAGACCCCCGCGGTTGCCATGGAGCCGCATGGTCGGCGGGAAGCTGTCGCGCTCCCTGAGGATCTGCGGCTCGACGTTGAAGTCACCGCCTACCGTCGCGTTGTAGGTCACTCCGCGCTCGGTCGCGAGCACGTCGATCCGGTCGTCGATGGCGTTCAGCATCGCCCCGGAGTCACCGCCGCCACCGGACAGACCGTGGAAAGTGAAGTACCACTCGTTGCCGAACCGCGCACCGAGCGCGTTCCGCCCGGCGTCGACCGGGTTGCCGACGACGATCAGCTCGTCGGGCCGCTCCATCAGGACGAGCGCGGTGTTGACCCGGCCGCCGAGCCGGCGCGGGTTGGTCGCGTCGTCGGCGGTCGGCAGGAAGTAGACCTGCCGGTCCGGTTCGTCGGAGCGGCTGCTGCTGGCGACCCGCCAGGTGTTGTGCAGCACCGTGTGCCGATGTGTGACGTTCTGACTGTCGGTCGTGGTGAAGGTCAGGCTGGGCTGTGCGCTGCTGTTGTTGGGCGGCTGCGGGCCGACCTCCTGAAGCATCAGGATCGGCACCTGCAACGCCATCCCCTGGACCCTGCTCCACTTGCTGCCGTTCGGGTCGCCGTTGTTGGCCCCCTGCATGTTCCAGGAGACCAAGGGCGTGGTGGCCGCAGGGAAGTCGGTGGCGGAGGCCGGGACGACGAGCGCCGCTGTCAGCCCGGCCATCACCACCACTGCGGCGATCAATCGGCGGAACAAAAGTTCTCCTCGCTTCTCGTATCCGTCAGATATGGGGCCGTTGTGGTGAGCATGTGCCGCCTGCTCGGTCCCACCCGTGCGGCTGTTCTGCGCGCGGCCGCGTCCGGCTCCACCACGACCGAGGCCGCCCGGCGCGCGGGGGTCACCCCCACGACGGCCGGCCACCACACCACGTTGTTGCGCGACGCCGGGCTGATCACCAGTCACCGGCATGCCAACACGGTCCTGCACACACTGACCCCGCTCGGCGCCGCCTTGCTCCAGCACGGCAGGCGAGACCGGGCGTCCGCACCGACACGTCGGGCACCTGATCATCTCGCGCGCAGCGCCGGTCCCAGTGCGGTCCGCCAGGTGTCGCGCAGGGTGGCCCATTCCCGGGCGCAGCCTGCCGCGCGGGCGGCGGGGAGGGTGTCCGGGCCGATGAGGTCACGGTGGCGTGCGGGAGTGGAGCCGTAGGTCCAGCAGAGTTCGTCGACGTACCGGTCCTGGTCCGAGGAGTGCTCGTCGCCGGGGCTGTCGTCCGACTCCGCCCACAGTCGCCACGCCTGTGCCGCCGCGAGCAACTGCCGTTCGCCGGCCGTGCCCTTGTCCAGCAGCATCAGCGCCGCGAACCGGTCCGCGACGTCCTCCTCTCGGCCGGTGAACCGCAGAGCGAGGGCGTCGATCAGGGCGTGGGCGGTCTCGTGGAAGACGGTCTCCAGGAACACCGCTTCGACGTCGTCGTCGCTCCGCGAGCGCCCGGCCTGCCGGAACAGGTCCCGTGTCTCGGAGACCTCCTCGTAGCACAGCTCGATCGTCCGGGTCTCCGGATCGTAGGAGGCCCCCTCACCGCCGCAGGACCGTACGACGACGTCCACCGGCCGCTGCACCTCCACCAGTCCGGCGACGTCCGCAGCGGCATCCTCGACCGGGCTCCGCCTCCGCAGGAACGCGGCGTCCCCCTGATCCTCGTCCGCCGGCTCCTCGTACCGGGCCACGAGCACCGGACCCTGTCCGCCGGACCGCTCGCGCTCCCCGGCGTCCTGGCACCCGGCACCCCCGATGACCGCCACCAGCACCACGGCCACCGCCGTCCTCACCGCCCCGTCCCGCACGAGCCCCCCTCTCCGCCGACCTCGACCGTACCCAGCCCCACGCCGACGCGCGTCCTCCCTCAACCGGTGACACGACGCCCGGTCACGGCGTCGACGGCTACCCCCTGCTCTGCGCTCCCGATGAGCCAGACGGGCCGCCATACGCCGCCCACCTTCTGCGCGAGGAGCAGTGCGGGTCCTGGTGCCCGGCCTTCCGGTTGCCCGTGGGCGATGCTGCGGGCCTGGGGCTCGTCGATGGTGACGGTGGGAAGCTGGGGGTCGGCTGTGTGCCGGGCGGTGAATCCGGTGATCCTCTTCGCGGGGGTGACGGTGATGTTCAGGCGCATCGGCATCATGACGCCGTCCCGGTACCGTCGGTACGTCACGAGATAGGTCTGTCCCGGTGTTTCACCGAGGGTGCGGATCTGGCGTCGGCTGTCCTTCACGCTGTCGGGAAACCAGGTGCGCGCGAACCGCTCGGCGTGGGCAGCGGCTTCGTCCTGGCCGACGTCGCCGTCATCGGCGCGGTTGTTCTTCGCCCGCGCCTGTTCGAGGTGCTTCTCCGGCCACCACCCCACGATGTCGCCACGGTCGGTGTCGGCGGTGACCTTGACGCGTTTCCCCGACGTCTCCGCGGCGCTGCCGAGGATCCGGGTGCCGGCACCGAAGGTGGCCGTGGCCGCATCAGTGATCCACACGATGGCTTCCTCGGCCGTCTGCCCACGGGCCTGCCGGGCATCGTCCATCGCCACGATGTCGACGTGGTCGATCCGGGTCTGGAAGAACACGGTGAAGGCGGCGCCGACGGCAAGCACACTCACGCCCCAGAGAAGATCGCGCGCCGGGCGCCGGGGCGTCCTCCGGCGGAAGCGCAGCCACAGAACCCCGGCGAAGGCGCCGATCACAGAGCCCGTGGCGTTGGCGGCGACATCGGAGACGCTGCATGAGCGGCCTAGATTCGTCATGGCCTGAATGAGTTCGACGCCGACGCTGAGGCACACGAACGAAGCCACGGCGGTCGCCGGACGGCGGAACACGAGCACGGCCAAGAGGGCGCCCGGGGCGAAGAGAGCGATGTTCAGCAGGGAGCTGGTGTCGGTGAGGATGTGCACCGGAGCACCGACGTCGCACTGCGCCGCCTCCAGCCCCGCGTTTCCCGGCAGCAGGGTGACGGACAGAATTCCGGCGACATAGGCGGAGAATGTCACACTCAGCCGCCACGGCTTTCCTCGGGATTTCATCAGAAAGGCCACCGGGACGGCTAAAAGAGCACCTGAAACCAGGAAAGTTGCCACAAGGCCCGGAACAGCCGATATTGACGCTTCGATCACAAATGGCCCTTGAAGTCGAGAAGGGCTCTTCGGCCCCGGCCCAGCAGAATAGATGAGGGACCATGAACGTGTCGTTCGACGGAGGCCGGCGTGCGACGGTGACGGACGATCCGCTGCGCATCACCCCCCGCTTCACCACCGGCTCGGTGTGTATCGCGCCGTACACGGATGTGAGGGAGCGTGAGCAGTTCCTCGCGGACACCTTCGGCAGCCAGGACTTCCTGTGGGACTTTCCCGACGTCTTCCGGTTCACCCCGGACAGCGGGAACCTCGTCGGGGTCGAGCTCCAGCTGCCGTACACGTCGTGGCTCAGCGAGGTCTCCACCCGGCTTCCCGACCTGCCCGCCGTACGCCCGGGAGGGCTCCGCACGGACGAAGTCCAGGGGTTCCGGCACGAGATGTGCGCGGTGCTGTGCCGCGCTCCCGAGGACGCCGCGCTGATCTGTCTGCGGGATCCGGACGTCCTGGAGAGGCCGCTCGACGCCCGTATCGGCATCGCCCCCGACGTGACGCTCCTCGTGCAGCACGACACCGTCGTCGGCTGGACCGTCTCCGACCCCGTGCGGTACCTGACCACCGGGTTCGCTGCCCCCGACCCCGGCCCGCCGGCACCTGCCACCCGCCGGCTGTTCACCGAATGCCTGGACCTGATCACCACGCCAGTGATCGACGACCTGGTGGACGGCGAACCGGCCGCCCTGGCCCGCCTCCACGCGGCCGACAAGTCCTTGCGCGCCCAGCAGGACGACCGCCACCGTGCCGACGCGCTGCTGGAGATGATCGCCACCTATGTCGAGGACTACGGTCGCCTCGACATCACCGCTGACCCGCCGTCGAGGCGCCTGCGGTGAATGCCGGCACGGTCGTTGCGGCGGGCGCCGACCACGGGACGGTGCGCGCGGCTGTGGCCGCCGGCGGACGTTCCGGGAAGGCCGGCCGTGGTCGGGGAACTCTGCCACGCTCAAGGCGTCGTCCGAACGAAGTTCCGTGCCGACGCCCCCGTCACGGCCGTTCGTACACCACCTCCCCGTCGAACACCGTGAGATCGACCTCCACCTGTGTGATGTCGTGCGGGTCGAGCCCGAGGAGCGGTCGGTCGAGGACGCAGAGGTCGGCCGCCTTGCCGGGCTCGACGGTGCCTTTCCAGTCGTCGGCGAAGTCCTGCCGGGCGGGGTTGGAGGTGTAGGCGCGGAGGGCGGTGGGGAGGGAGACGCACTGGTCGGGGCCGCTGGGGCGACCGCTGGCCTTGGATTCGCGCAGGAGCATGGAGGCGACGCCCTGGCGCCAGTCGGGGGTGGTGATGGGGGCGTCGGAGCTGGCGCAGACGGTGACGCCGGCGTCGGCGGCGGAGCGGACGGGCCATTGGTAGGCGGAGCGTCGGGGGCCGACGACCTCGTCCATGTGGTCGGAGACGGTCCATTTGATCGCGGGGTTCATGTTGACGCCGTAGCCGTGGGCGGCGAGTTTGGTGAGGCTGCCGGGGCTGATGAAGTCGCCGTGGATGACGTAGTGGCGGGCGTCGGGGCGGGGAGCGGCCCGGTCGGCGTCGATCAGGGCGTCGACGACGGTGTCGATGGCCCGGTCGCCCGTGACGTGGATGCCGAGCTGGAAGCCGGCCTCGTGGGCGATCCGCGTCATCTCGCGGAGTTCCTCGACCTGGAGGGCGGGGGTGTCGCCGTGGACGCAGAGTGCGCCGTGGCTGCCGTCGGAGTAGGGCTCGTTCATCCAGGCGGTGCGGTTCGGCGGGACGCCGTCGGCGAAGATCTTGACGCCGATGATGTTCAGCACGCGGGGGTCGGGGGAAGAGGGCCGACTCAGACCACCGGCCACTTCCCCGTCCCGACCCGCCGCCAACCCCCCGCACAACTCCGCCAACCCCTCCCGCACATCCCCCGCCCCACCCCCCATCGGAGCCGGCAGCAACAGCACGCTCACCCGTGCCCGCAACACCCCCTCAGCCGCAAGCTCCGCGTACACGGTCAAGTTGTCCGTACTGAGCGCCCCGCCGCCCCCCGGCCCGAGCCCCGGCTCGGTGTAACTGGTGATCCCCCGCGAGTGCAGCTCCCGGACCACCCCCTCGACGGCCGCCCGCCGCTGAGCGGGCGTCGGCCGGGGCAACGTCTCCTGCACCAGCCGAGCGGCGCCCTCACGCAGGATGCCGGTCGGCTCGCCGTCGGCGTCGGTGTCGATGACTCCGCCCGCCGGCGCCACCGTCCCGGCATCGACGCCGCAGCGGCGCAGCGCGGCCGTGTTGACCCACACCATGTGCTGGGAGAAGTCGGTGAGGCAGACCGGGTTGTCGGGGGCGACGGCGTCGAGGTCGCGCCGGTGCGGGAAGCGGCCCGGGTCGGCGAGGCACTCCGCCAGGTACCCGGCATCCCAGCCGAGCCCGACGATCCACTCCCCCGGCGTCGCGGTGCGCACCGCGTCGCCCACGAGGGCCGTGATGCCGGAGACCGACCCCAGGCCGACGTCGAGGGCGAACGGAGGTCGCGTCATCCCGTAGGCGGCGCCGTGGAGGTGGGAGTCGTTGATGCCGGGCAGGACGGTCCGTCCGTCGAGTTCGACGATCCGGGTGCCGGGCCCGGCCAGCGCGCGGATCTCCGTGTCGGTGCCCACGGCGACGATGTCCCGGCCGCGCACGGCAACCGCTTCGGCGACGGTGAACTCACGGTCGACGGTGAGGACTTGTCCACCGGTGAGGATGAGGGTCGGGGCGCTGTCGGCCATGGGAGACCTCTCTCGTGCGAGCGGCAGGAAGGTGTGCCGAACAGGAAATCCCCACGCCGGTGACACCGCCATCCGTAGATGTACCGAGCGCCTTGTCGTCCGAAAGCGCCCCTCATATCGTTAGGCGTCAAACAACCCGGCGTCCGGGAGGCTCCCCTGCCCAGCCACCACCAGCTCGCGGCGGCCACCCGTATCGGCATGCTCACCCGCGAACGCGACACGGCGGCGGCCTGCGCCCAGGCGCTCGCCGAGCTCTCCGCCGCGCTCCCCCTGGACGCCGCGACCCTCCTGACCCGAAACCCCCTCACCGGCGACCACGTCCAGCTCGCCGGCATCGGCTACACCGCCGCCCTCTCCCAGTCCCTGGCCGGGGAGTTCGTCGCCACCCCGTGGTACGACACCGTCGTCCGGCAGGACCTCCCGCCGTCCATCTCCCAGGACACGGGCCGCTTCCGGCAGGGCCGGTTCTACACCGAGCGGGTCCGCCCCGCCGGGTTCCGGGACGGGGTGACGGGGGCCCTGCGGCACGAGGAGCGGCTCGTCGGGCTCGTCCACCTGTCGACCGTGGACGCACACGCGTACGACACCGACGCGCGCCGCCTGCTCGCGGCGGTGCTGCCGGCCCTCGCGGCGCTCGCCGACCCGCTGCCCCGTACGGACGAACCGCTGGAGCCGCAGGACGGCGCGGCGACGCTGGTGACCGGCGCGGGCATCGTCGGCGTACCCGGGCGGGACCGCGTACGGGCCCTGGACGACGAGGAGTTCCGGACGCTGGTGCGGGCCTTCGCGGAGTCGGGCGGGCGGCGGCTGCGGCTGCTGTGGCCGTGGGACGGCGGCTGGCACAGGGTCGTCCTGCACCGGCACCGCCTCCCCGGCACGGACGCGGTGCTCGTGGTCGAGACGCCGGGAGAACCCCCGTACCGGCTGAGCCCGCGCGAGCTGGAGGTACTCACTCTGGCCACTCTGGGGCGCACCAACCAAGCCATCGCCGAGGCCCTCTTCCTCTCCCCCCGCACCGTGCACACCCATGTGGAACACGTGTTGCGCAAGACCGGAACCGCCTCCCGCGCCGAGGCCACAGCCCTCGCGGTCCGCGCCGGCCTGCTCCGTCCGGCCCCGGACGACGTCCCCCGCTTCGTCGAACGCTGACCTCGAACAGCCCGCGTCAACACCGGAGTCGGCCTGAACCCGAAGGGTGAAGGAGCGGCGCGTTATTGACGTCGTACGGCGGTGATCCTTGGGTCTTGTGCGCCTCGTGGGTACCGTCACCCCACCGCAGGGTGCGGAGCCGCCCCGACACCTGCGCTCCACGGGAGAACAGAGCCGCAGCAGCCCGGACCGCGCCCTCGTCGAACCGTCGGTTCGAGACGTCCACCACCCCCTGGGTCAGGAGATTTCGCATGCCCGAAGAGGTGACCGGTTCCCCGAGTCGCAGACGTGTGGTCGGCACGATGGCCGCTTCGGCGGCGGGATGGGCGCTGCCCGTGATGCCCGGAATTCCGGCGGCGAGCGCCGACACCGGTACGACGCAGGTCACGGACCTGGCCGTCGACGGACGTGCCGACAACCCGATCGGGGTCGACGACCCCTCACCCCGCCTGAGCTGGCGGGTCGTTCAGGCCCCGGCCGCGTGGACGCAGAGCGCGTACCAGGTCCGGGCGGCGCGTTCCGTGCGGGATCTGGCGGCGGGCCGGTGGCTGTGGGACAGCGGGCGGGTGGCCTCCGCCGCTCAGACCGACATCGTGTGGCGGGGGCCTGCGCCGCGCTCGCGTGACACGGTGGTGTGGCAGGTGCGGGTGTGGGGCGGCACGGGGCGGGTGACGCCGTGGAGCCGTCCCGCGTCGTGGGAGATGGGGCTGCTGCGGCGTGCCGACTGGGGACAGGCCCGCTGGATCGAGCACCCCGGGCGCGCGCTGGAGCAGCCGCTGCCGGTGTTCGCCCGCGCCTTCCGGGTGCCCGGCCGCGTCGCGCGGGCCCGGCTGTACCTCTCCGGCGTCGGCCTGCACGTGGCCCGCGTCAACGGCCGGGCGGTCACCGACGAGGTCCTCGCCCCCGGCAACTCCAACTACCAGCTGTCGGTGGAGTACCGGACCTACGACGTGACCGCCCTGGTGCGGCCCGGCGACAACACGCTCGGTGTCGAACTGGGCCACGGGACGGCGCTGGTGACCCGGTCCGTCACGAACGCGGCGACCGGCAGGAACGCCCCGTACTCCTGGTGGCAGAGCCAGTTCAAGGGCGCCGGCACGCTGGTGGGCGCCGTCGGGCGGAACGCCACCGCCGTCAAGGTGAGCAGCGTCGCGAACTTCCATGTCGGCGGCACCGTCAACATCGACACCGGTGACGGGGGTGTGCGGCTGGAGTCACGGACCATCACCGCCCTGGACACCGGCGGGAGTTCGATCTCCTTCACGCCGGGGCTGTCCTCGGCCCACGCCGACGGGGCGGCCGTCACCGGGTCGGGGAACTCCCTCGCGAGCACCGATCCCAGCGCGGGCGCCGCCGTGTCGCCGAGGCTCATCGCCCGGCTGGAGGTGACGCGGGGGGACGGCACCGTGCAGACCGTCGTCAGCGACCGGTCCTGGCGGACGGCGCTGGGGGCGACGACGACCTCCAACTGGTACTCCGGAGCGGACTACGACGCCCGGCGCGAGCAGCCGGGCTGGACGGCGCCGGGTGCGGATCTGGGTGCGTCGGCGCGGCGGCGTGACGGCAGCGCGGTGGGGTGGACGGACGCCGGGTTCGCGCCGCCGCCGAACCTGACGACCGAGCTGGTGTGGCGCAACGCCGAACCGCTGAGGGTCGTCGACGAGCTGCGTCCCGTCGGCGTGAAGCAGCCCGCACCCGGCGTCTGGGTCTTCGACTTCGGGCAGAACTTCGCCGGCTGGCCCCGCCTCACCCTCGCCCCGCTCCCGGCCGGGACGACGGTGCGGGTGCGGCCGGCCGAGTCCCTGAACGCGGACGGCACCGTCGACCAGACGTCGGTCATGGGCGGCGGCCCGGTGCGCGGGACGGACGTGTTCGCCTCCTACACCGCGTACGGCGCCGGGCGGGGCGAGACCTGGCAGCCGCAGTTCCACTACTTCGGCATGCGGTGGGTCGAGGTCACCGGCCTGCCGGAGGGCTACACGCCCACCGCGGACACCGTCACCGGCCTCCAGATCCACGCGGACGTCCCGGCCGCCGGGGACGTCCGGACGTCGAACGCGCGGATCAACCGGATCCACCGCATGTGCCGGTACTCGGTCATGAGCAACCTCATGTCGACGTTCACGGACTGTCCCGGCCGCGAGAAGCTCGCCTACCCGGCCGACTACCTCCAGCCCTTCGGTTCCCTGCACCGCGTCTTCCGCTACGACGCCTATCTGCGCACCATGCAGCGGCACCTGGTGGAGGGCCAGTCGAGGGCGGGCGACAACATCGGGAACGTGGCCCTCAAGACGCCGGTGTACGACTGGGGTTACACGGGCCGCTACGGCGACGAGATCAACTGGGGTGACGGCATCGTCCTGGTCCCCTGGCACCTGTACGTGACGTACGGCGACACGCAGACGATGGCCCGGTCCTACCCGCAGATGCAGGCGTTCCTCACCTACATCCGCACCCGCAAGGCGGGTACCGGCGCCGACGCGCACATCGTGGACGCGGCTCTCGCGGACTGGTTCTCCAGCGAGGCGACGTCGGGGCGGATCACCGGGACCTGGGGGTACCACCAGGTCGCCGACCGGATGGCGCGGATGGCCGAACTCCTCGGGCGCAGGGCGGACGCCGCCGAGTACCGCAGCCTGGCCGACCGGATCAGGGGCGCCTTCAACGACGCGTTCTACAACCGGGCCCTCGGCCGCTACACCGCGCAGGGCGACGCGGGTCCGGCCGGCGCGACGCAGGCCGCGCAGGCGCTGGCCCTCGACGAGGGGCTCGTCCCCGACGGGGAGCGCGCGCGGGTCCTCGGCTCACTGGTGGAGCTCGTGCGCGGCTACCGTCCGAACGGCGGTGGCGCGCACCTCGGCGGCGGCACGATCGGGCTCGCCCCCATCATCAGGTCCCTGCACGAGGGCGGCCACGACGACGTGCTGTGGGACGTCCTCCAGGAGGACACCCTCCCCAGCTACGGCTACTTCCTGCGGCCGACGACCGCCCAGCCCGACGGCCTCACCACGCTCCCCGAGACCTGGGACCTGCGCTACTCCAACAACCACATGATCCTCAGCCAGATCGAGGAGTGGTTCCACACCGCGCTCGCCGGGATCCGCCAGCCGCGCGGCGGCGTCGCCTACCGCCACCTGGTCATCGACCCGCGTCCGGTCGGCGACCTCACCTCCGCGGAAGGCAGCTACCGCACCCCGTACGGTGTCGCCGCGACCAGCTGGACCCGGCAGCGGGGGACGTTCCGGCTGCGCGTCGAGATCCCGCCCAACACCACGGCGGAGGTCCGGGTGCCCACCGGGGGCCGTGTCCCGCCGAGCGCCTCCGCAGGGGCCCGGTTCGAACGGCTGGAGGGGGACCGGGCGGTGTACGCGGTGCGGTCCGGCGTCCACGAGTTCACCGCCCCCGACCGGCGTTGACGTCAGCCGTCGTCCCGCAGCACCAGGTCCAGCAGCCCCGGGAAGCGGGCGTCGAACTCCTCGCGCCGTAGCCGGTTGACCCGGCGCGGGCCCTCGTCCCGCTGTTCGACGAGGCCCGCGCCGCGCAGGACGGCGAAGTGGTGGCTGAGGGCGGCCTTGCCGACGGAGACGTCGAAGCCGCCGCAACCGCGGGTCCACACGGGGGCGCCGGCGATTTCGCGCAGGAGCTGGATGCGGACGGGGTCGGCGACGGCGGAGAGGGCCGTGAGGAGGTCGACCTCGTCGGGGTGGGTGTGGACGGGGGCGGTGCGGTGGCTCGTGGACACGGTCCCCTCCCGAGAAGCCTGTTGCCGAGTGTTCGACGGATATCTTACAGTCCGAGTGTTCGCCTCCCGTTGAACACTCGGACTGCGGGGCGAGCGCTCCGAGGCATGCCCGCTCCCCCGACCGAAGGATGTGTCCGCCCATGCGCGCGATCGAGATCCACGAGTTCGGCGCCCCCGAGGTCCTCAAGACCGTCGACGCCGAGATCCCCGAACCGGGCCCCGGCCAGGTCACCGTCGACACCGCCTACGCGGGCGTCAACTTCGCGGACCTCAAGGCCCGCGCCGAGGGCTACCGCGTCGAGAAACTGCCGTTCCGCCCGGGGCTCGACGTGTCCGGGCGGATCCGCGCCGTCGGCGAGGGCGTCACCGGGCTCGTCCCCGGCCAGGAGGTCGCCGCGTTCCTGCCGGGCGGCGGGTACGCCGACGTCGTCCGCGCCGAGGCGTACGCCACCGTCGCCCTCCCGCAGGGTCTCGACCTGCGGACGGCCGCCGCACTGCCCACCGTCCTGCCGACCGCCCATGCCGTGCTCCACGAGATCGGCCGGCTGCGCGCCGGCGAGACGGTCCTCGTGCACGGCGCCGCGCTCCCGCCGCTGAGCGATCTCGTCGACGGCCCCTTCCCCGTCTCCCTCCTCCAACACCAACAGCCCCCGCCGCGCCCCGACTTCACGCAACCGCCCCACATCCGCAGGC